>CAYTDU010000205.1:4687-8445 GCA_964436395.1 uncultured Gemmatimonadaceae bacterium
AGTACGGCAGCCTGCCACGGCATGACGTTTGGCAGCTCCATCATCCGGGCGACGAAGGCCAGCGCTGCCGTGGCCACAACCAGTGCAAGCACTCCGCCGACCACCGTCACCAACGACGTCTCCAGCAGGAATTGCAGACGAATGTCTTTCTCTCGTGCACCCACCGCCTTGCGCAGCCCGATTTCAGCGCGACGTTCGTTGACTCCCATGATCATGAGGTTTGCCACAACGATTCCGCCGATGAGGAGAGAAACTCCAGCTATGATCGGCAGGAACAGGGTGAAGATCTTGTTCATCGACCCAACCATCTGTTGCACCTGCACCGGTGTAAACATGCTGAAGTCGTTTGGCTCGTCTTCGGCAAGCGCGTGACGCTCACGGAGCAAACTCGTTATGTCGGCTACCGCGTGTTCGATCTCCGCGTCGTTCACGGCCAGCAGCTTTGCCGTGCTTATGTAGTCCACGTTCATGATCCTACGCATTGCGGTTGTGTAGGGCACGACTATCTCGTTGTCCCTATCCCACCCGTGCAGGTCGATGCCTATCGATTCAAGCACGCCGATCACCTCGAAAGGCACAGTTCCGATTCTTATCTGCAACCCGATGGGATCGGCTCCTTGGAAGAGTTCGTCCACCAACGTCTCACCCACCAGCGCCACTCGAGCCGACGAGCGCACTTCGGCCTCGCCAAATAACGACCCGCGGTTTGCACCACGACTCCATACCTCTTCGTAGGTTTCCGAGTGGCCCATTATACGCACGGTGCTGCTATTCCCCTGATAGACGACCTCGCGCGATCCTGCCAGCAGCAGGGGATCCCATGCTCGGACAACGGGGATCGAGGCCTGAATCGCCTCCAAATCGTCGACGGTGAGCGTTGCGGTGCGGCCAGCTGAGTGCGGCCCTCCCCTGCTCCCGCCACCTCCTGCAGAAAGCAGAATGCTGGACCCGGAAAATATCTTGTCGATCCTGGAGAGCATGGTGTCTCTCGTACCTTTACCGATGGCCACGACAATGGTCAGGGCCAAAACCCCAACGAAAGTCCCCAGCATCATGAAAAACGTACGCAGCCGATGACGCCCCATACCTCGAAGCCCGTGCCTGAGAAGTCTCCGGGTTCTCATGACACCACCTCCAATTCGGTCTGAGCATCCTTCGGATTCTCGACGGGTTCGTCGGTTACAATCCGCCCGTCCACGATCTCCAGTTGCCGATTGGCCATTGCCGCTACTGCTTTGTCGTGCGTGATGAGTACGACTGTCTTACCCTGCCTATTGAGTTC
Organism: uncultured Gemmatimonadaceae bacterium; assembly: GCA_964436395.1. Classification (GTDB taxonomy): domain Bacteria; phylum Gemmatimonadota; class Gemmatimonadetes; order Gemmatimonadales; family GWC2-71-9; genus JBDGYW01. The sequence goes on from CAYTDU010000205.1 coordinate 5,970, forward strand.
CTGAAAGATGGCCAATACTGCCAACCCGGATCGTGAGTCGAGATTACCGGTCGGTTCGTCGGCCAGAATGATTTCCGGCTCATTCACCAATGCCCTGGCTATCGCGACGCGCTGTTGTTCGCCACCGGACAACTCGCTAGGGAGATGCTTTGCGCGATCTTTCAGTCCGACCTGTTCGAGTGCCCGCGCACCAAGACCGGAGATGTCTGATCGTGTGCAGTAGATCAGAGGAAGCTCCACGTTTTCAAGTGCCGTTGTCTTGGGAAGCAAGTGGAAGCTCTGGAAAACGAATCCGATCTTCTCGTTTCTGAGCCGTGCTAACTCGTCCCGCTTGTGCGAAGCCACATCACTGCCGTCCAAGCGATACACCCCCGAGTCCGGCCTGTCCAGTAACCCCACCACATTCATCAACGTGGATTTCCCTGACCCCGACGGCCCGACTACGGCGACGAACTCGCCGGGATCGACGCTCAGGGTCACTTCCACGAGCGCCCGCACCTCTTGAGCATTCTTCTTGTATGTCTTGCAGACCCGTTCCAGTTCTATCTTGCCCCGTTCCGACGTCACAGAACCCTCTCTTTCGTAGTCACCGAGACTCGGATTGCACCGAACCGACAATGACTTCTTCACCTTCATTGAGACCGTTCAACACCTCTGTAAATGCGTCACCTCTATAACCTGTTCTTATCGCGCGCCGCACTGCCCCTTCCTGGCCGAACACGTATGCATAGGCACCATCCGAATCGCGCCGCACCGCCCCATTGGGGATTGTAAGCACGTCCTCCCTGCCATGGAGTTGAATGTTCACGGTTGTGGTCATCTCGGGCCGCAGGGTTTTTCCGCTCGTAGGCCCAATGTCGATGAGCGTCACGTAATTCACCACGTTGTCCACGATCTCGGCGGCGGGTTGAATGGCGGTAACGGTTCCGGTGAAGTCGGTGCCCAAGTAGGTGTCCACAGTGAAGGTCGCCGACTGTCCAACCTCAACCCGCCCAATGTCGGTCTCGTCCACGTAAGCCCAAACCTCCAAGCGCTCGAGATCAATGATCGTTACGAACGTCGGGCTCGCAAACGACGCGGCCACCGTCTCTCCCACCTGTGTGGAGACCGAGGCTACCACACCTCCAATCGGCGCGGTGATGCGCGTGTAGCCGAGCTGGATCTGAGCCGACTCCAATGCGGCTTCCGCCTGGCTCACCTGTGCAACAGCCATGTTGGCCGCCCTCTCCGCCGCATCGTATTCGGCCTGAGTGATGACTGTCTCGTCCAACATCTGGCTGGCACGACTGAGCTCAACGGCAGTGAAATCCTTCTCCACTCTGGCAGTTTCGAGCTGTGCCTCGGCTTGATTGAGCTGTGCCTCGAATTCGGTAGGGTCGAGCTCGGCGAGGAGGAACCCAGCCGGCACATGGTCACCTATGTTGACGTGCAACCTCTTCAAAATGCCTGACACTCGAGATCCAACCTGCACCTCGGCTCCGACCTGTGGCCTGATCACTCCGGTGGCAATCACTGTCGAGCCAATGCTTCTCCTGACGACAGGTTCGGTCCGCACCGCTCCATTAGGCACTACAGTTTCCTCACCCGACAGCGCCCCGCGCCCCAAAGCCCAAAACCCAGCTCCAACCAGCACAACAATCAGAAAAAGCCCTATCCAGAATCCCTTCTTCATATCCTCAATGCCCCTCTCCCGCCCGATGAGAGACCGGTAGCCCATGTCTTTGCATTAGCCATTCGTGAAGCGCCTCCCTCTGATCCGCATCGAGAACTTGTTCGATTTCGGAGGTCACACTGTCGATCGCGGCCTCGAGTCTAGCGTGAACGGCCAACCACGCGGCGCTCACAGCTTCCTGGTGTCTATTCAGTATCTCGTGCACGCGGTTGGCTTGGTCCGCTGACAGCCCCAAGTCGTGCCGTAGATCGGTCATGAAGCCCTCGTGACTAGCGTCCACCGCAGACTGTTGAGTATGCAAATCCATCGCTCCGTTGGCGTGTCCAATAACAACCCGGTCGAACAGCACTCCCACCACCACGCCGATCACAAAGATCGATATGGCGCCGAGCGTCGCGTGGATGATGTGTTTCGCGTGACTCATCGGTAAGACTCCGCGTTTCGCATCGCAATCAGAGCCTCCATGGTCGGAGGAACGTCTTGCGATATGAGTGTGATGGCGAGCGGGTCGCGCGGAACCAATCCATAGGCATCCACTGTGGGGCGAGGTACCGCGTCTGTATCAATTACAGGCACGAGCAGAACAAAACCAACCACGGCTGCGGCCGCTCCGGTTGCAAGCAGAGTAGAGAAGCGGGCAATTCCAGACCACCACTTTGCACCTGCATCCGATAACTTGGCAAGGTGGTCTGCTCCGTCTGCAACGATCTTATCGGTGAGCCCCTGCCAGTACTCACGCTCCTCGGGTAGGCGCGAAAACAGGCCACGTTGTTCGTTCGGCGTTTTCATCTGTCCTATCCCTCC
>CAYTDU010000206.1:0-8434 GCA_964436395.1 uncultured Gemmatimonadaceae bacterium
GGTTGATGCCAAGTTGGGAGAAGTGCGCCAGCTGCTGTTATTGGGGCGTGGAAGCGAAGCGTTGGGGGATGTGAATGCGCTTGCCGAGGAACACCCTGATAATGTCGACATCCTCGTGACGCTAGCTGAGGTTCGGGTGGCGTCCGGGGATCCGGCGAGTGCGCTGGAGTCGCTTCGTGCCGCCCGAGGACGTGCGCCGCAGCGCGCTGACATACTCAAATTAGAGGGCGATGTTGCGGTCGACATGGGTGATCTGGAATCAGCCCAACGAGCGTATAGCGACGCACTCGAACTAGACCCCAAGTACGCACAGGTCCAGATGGACCTCGGTAAAGTCCATGAAGCTCGCAATGATTTGACGGCGGCTGAAGCCGCATATCGGGCCGCCTTGGATTCGCTGCCGACCTTTTCTGATGCAGGGCTTGCTCTGGCGCGCGTCTATCGTCATGCAAAGAAACCGAGGGTCGCGGTGAATCTCTTGGTCGAATTGTTGTCGAACGACCCAACGGATCTCGACGCACTCGTAATGCTGGGCCAATGCCTGACGGATGACAGGCGTATTGATGAGGCTCTGCAAGCGTTTGAGAGAGTGCTGGCGTTCGATGACGAGCACGTTGCGGCACACTTTTTCATAGGTGTCTCACTTGGCAGGCTGCGGCGCTATTCTGCTGCAATCGCGGCTTGGGAGAAGGTGATCGGACTGCAGCCCGATGGCCCGTACGCACGCGAGGCTCGGAAGCACGTTCGCTCGGCCAGGGATCTGAATCACATCTTCCGTACGAGGGAGAACTGATCATGGCCATCGAGGGACCGCTGAAGGAGTTGGGCATCCACGATGTGTTCCAGTTGCTGGACTTGAGCAGGAAAACCGGCAAGCTGACTGTCACTTCCAAGGTCAGGCACAACCGCGGAAGCGTTTACTTCAACGAGGGCTCGATCGTCTACGCGGAAATCGAGAGCAATCCTCACCTGCTGGGAAGCTTACTGGTACGCAAGGGACGGATAACTCACGCAGATCTACAGCGTGCGAGGGACACTCAGGTCAAGGGTGATAAGCGCCGCCTTGGAGAAATCCTCGTAGATCTGGGTGTTATTACCGATCGTGAATTAGAGCAACAGGTTCAAGCTCAGGTGGAAGAGGTTGTCTTCGAGTTAGTAGGATGGCAGGAGGGCTATTTCTCGTTTGAGGAAGGCGGATCTGCGAAACCTCCGGCCGATGCGCTGGTATCGATTCCTACCAGCTCTCTGCTGATGGAAGGCGCGCGCAGAATCGATGAGTGGTCTCGTATCGAAAGGAGGATCGCCCACCTTGGTGTGATACCCGGGTTTGCCCCTCAGCCGGAGGGAGAGCACGAGGAATACTTAGATTTCCTACCACCGGAATGGGAGGTCCTCACGGCAGTCGATTCAAATCGAGATGTGAAGGAGATTGCGCAGGTATTGGGGCGATCTGAATTTGACGTAGCGAAGACGCTCTTCGGTTTGGAGGCCACGGGTATACTCACTCTTCGAGAGCCGGTCGCAGAACGCGAGCTTCCGGACGTCAGTAAGAAGGAACTTGCCCCCGAGATCATCGAGCAAGCCGAGGAACAACTCAGACTCGGTAATAGGGAGAACGCCCGCGAATTGATGGATGAGGCGCGGAGCGCACATCCGCACGAGGCGGTAGTTCATCTGATCCTTGGCAAGATCGAACTGGCCGATAAGCGGGTGGAAAAGGCGGAGGAATACCTCCGCCGCGCTCTTCGAATCGAGCCGATGTTGGCAGACGCTCATCGGCTGTTGGGAGACACTCTCGCAATGGCTGGACGATATTCTGAGGCAGTCGAGTGGTGGCAGAGATGGCTTACCCTGAGCGAACATGCAGAACAAGAGGAACGAGAGGTCGAACGGGTGAAGGAAGCGCTTAGAACAGTGGAGAAGCTCGATCTGCTCATGGAGAACTCGGGTGGCTAGAGACGTCAAGGCTCTCACCAAAGAGCTGGCCCAGAATCCAGATAGCATGGTGTTCTTGGAGCTCGCTGAGAATTTGCGTGTCCGAGGCCAGCTGCATGGTGCCGCGAAAGTACTCGTTGCCGGTTTGACCAAGCACCCCAGTTCGGCTGATGCGCACGACCTGTATGCTCGAGTCCTGGTCGACATGGGCCACCTCAGACACGGCTACGAGGAATGGATTGCTGCCGTGGACGCAAATCCGAAACATGTGGGAGCGCGAAAGGGCCTTGGTTTCCTTTGCTTTCGGTGGGGCGATCTAGATGGAGCACTGGAACATCTAGAACTAGCGCTCGCGGCCGACCCTATGGATCCGAGCGTGGTTCAGGCACTACGCATGGTGAGAGATGCGGCTGAGGAACTGGGCGACGAACCGGAGGAGCACGTCGCTCCAGCGGTATTCGATGGACTGGAGGATTCGCAACGTCGGTTGCTCCTCGCGGACAATCGGGGCCGGGTGCTGGGTGGAGGGATGCGTGACGGGGCAGGGATTGACGCTTCCGAAGATGTCGCAGCACATGTGTCGGCCGGCGCGAAAGAAGCGGAACGCACCGCACGCCTCCTCGAGTTGGGCGATTGGCAGTGGGTGGCTATCGAAGGGCCTGGCGGGAATCTCCACCTCAGCCGCCCGACGGGAGAGAGCCTGCTGGCGTTGGCAAGAGACCGCAGCGTTCCGGTCGGCCGTCTGTCCATGTTGGCCAGGAAGGCTTCTGAGGTCGCGCGAGAATGGTTGGAGGAGCAGCACCTGTGACGAGCCAATTGAGTACCGCACTCGACAGCGTAACTCGGCTCCACGGGGTGCGGGGTGCGCTAGTGGTGAGCGGTGATGACGGGATGGTAGTGGCGGGTTCGCTTATGGAGGGTGTTCGAGGCAACGCGATTGCGGCTCTCGCAGCGAGCCTGACGCTCAGGCTAGGTCAGGCTGCGAAGAAGTCGGGCGTCGGAACCCCTCACTTCCTGGAGCTCCAGGCGTCTGATGGGACGCTAGTGGTAGTCCCCGGGCCGACCGGTGTGCTCGTAGTGGTGATTGGGGACAAAGAATTGAACGTCGGTTTGGCACGTCTGGAAATGTTGCGCGTAGCAGAGGTGGTTTGGTGACCTCCGCCCGCGTTCTCGAGCCTTGGATGATGGAACCCCTCGAACGGTTTGTGTCGGAGGCTGATGCGAGACTCACCTTGATCATGACGCCGGCGGGGCAGGTGCTAGCGCAGTATGGTTTTGCCCGGGCAGTGGATGTCATGTCTGCTGCGGCGCTCGGTGCTGCGATCGCGTCCTCGACTAAGGAATTGGCCGAATATTTGGGAGAGGACGAGTTCAGAGCACTGAATCATCAAGGTGTGCGGCACGGCATCTTCCTGGCCGAGATGGACAACCCCTGCGGTCGCCTTCTCGCGCTCGTTGTATATGGTCCGGAAACGCTTGCTGGGTTGGTGCAGCTTTTCTTCGAGGATCTCGCTCGGGATCTCGCCGAAGCGTGCCCTCATGAGGAGCCAAAACAACCCGTACTGTCCGCCGATTTTGAACGCGAGCTGAACGATAGCCTCGCCTCTTTGTTTGGACGGTGAGTCATGTCGCTAGTGAATTTTACGAATCGCGAGATCACCTGTAAGATCGTTTACTACGGTCCTGGCCGGTCGGGTAAGACTTGTAACCTGCGTTACATATACGGTCGGGTACCTGAACAGCGGCGTGGCAGGATGGTATCCCTCGCGACAGAAGCCGAACGCACCCTCTTCTTCGACTTTCTGCCGCTCGAGTTGGGGACGATTTCGGGCTACGTTACACGATTCCAGCTCTACACCGTTCCCGGCCAGATCTACTACGACGCGACGCGAAAACTCGTGCTTCAGGGCGCGGATGGAGTCGTGTTTGTTGCTGACAGTCAAGCACGGCAGTTGGAGGAGAACATAGAGAGTTTGCAGAACCTCCAGGTGAATCTCCTCAGCCAGGGTGTTGATATACGGACACTACCGCTGGTGCTCCAATACAACAAACAAGATTTGCCGTCGGACCTCATTCTTTCACCCAGAGAGTTGGATGAAGGTCTCAACTTCAGAGATCTACCCAGCTATCCCGCAAATGCGTTGAAAGGCGAGGGCGTATTTGAGACTCTCAAGGGTGTCTCTGAACTGGTGCTTAAACGACTTAGCGCGGAGACACCCGAATGATAGCAGACCTGAATCCACGCTCCACGTTCGATGCGTACGTGGTCGGGCGGGAAAATGGACTTGCTGCTGCAGCGTCGCGAGCGGTTGCGGAGAGCCCAGGCGCAGCGTATAACCCGCTTTGCATCACTGGTGGTCCAGGGCTCGGCAAGACTCATTTGCTGATGTCCATTGCTCACGCGATCGAGAGTGCAGACAATCGGTTCTCCGTTGAGTATTTCACACCGGATGGATTGTCAGAGGCTTACCACGCAGCAGTGTCGGCAGGGCAAGGAGACGCATTCCGCAACCGCCTTGCCGAGACAGACGTTTTGTTGATCGATGATTTTCATGCATTGACTCATCAGTCCGACATGCAGGCCGAGTTGTTGCGTGTAACCGCCGAGCTCCACGCAGCCGGGAAACAGATCGTGGTCGTGGCGCATAGTGCCCCGACTGAACTTGACGGTGTTGAACCTGCATTCCTCGAGCTGATTGCCGATGGCTTGGTAGTCAATGTAGGTCCGCCCGAGTACGAAACCCGCTACACGATCTTGAAGAACCGGAGTGACGAGCGTGGCTCTCAGTTCGATGAAGGAGTGCTGGAGGCGGTCGCTTCGTACGACATACAGGACGTTCGCGAACTCATAGGTGTTCTCAACCGGCTAGTGGCACTGCAGGCGGTAAGTGAGATGCCGCTCACGGCGGGTGCTGCGCGCGCCATGTACGAAGGCGAGGTGAGCACAGCAGAGGCAGGCGCGGTAGCACACCCTGCAGTCGATGAATTCGAAGACTTTCTCTCGGACGTCAGTAGTACGGTGAAGAGGCACGTGGATGTCTGGGAGTCACGGATCAATGAGGTTGCTAAACGCTGGGCGGACAAGGGCTTCTGTACGGACAGGCTTGCGAGCGTGATGGCTCCCGACACGTCTAAATCAGTCGATGAATTCATAGCAGATTTCGAGCGAGAAGTCTTGGAGCTGGAATCCTTGAGGGAATCTGTCGCCGAAGTCGACGCCTCGCTAGCAGACGAGCCCGCATTCTTCGATCCAGACCGCCTCGCCGAGGCGCGGGATATTGCGGGCAAAGTCGCATCCAGGCGGCCCGCTCTGCCGGGTCCTTCCAAAGGATGGAAGTTTCAGAACTTCATTGGGAGTTGGGCCAACGCCGTTGCGGTGGAAGCGGCGAAAGGGGCAGCCCAGTATCCCGGCTATGAACACAATCCGCTTGTCTTTGTCGGTTCGACAGGAGTGGGGAAGACGCACATTCTCAACGCGGTGGGGAATGCGATCTCCGAGGGCGTTTCCGGCACTGTCGTGTGCCTTTCCGCCCCGGACCTCGGCGAGCATCTGCGTCAGGCCGATTCCGCCGGTACCTTAGAGGAGCTGCGGAGTGAAATAGTGGGAGCAGCCGCATTGCTGGTGGACGACCTTCACCTCGCCGCCAGCGACGAGTGGCTGCAGCGGGAAATTGCCGCGCTCTTCGCTATAGTCAAAGAATCGAAAAAGCAGATTGTGTGCACTATGAGTGCTCATCCCGACAATGTGAGTGGATTGGACGAGTCAATCGCTGCGCTGCTATCGAGCGGGCATGTGGGCACACTGGCGTCCCCTGATCGTGAGTTGAGACGTGGTATCGTGACCGGCCTGCTCAAAGAACGACTTGGCGATGCTGAGATTGAATTGGCAGACTATCTGGCCGACCGGCCGGCAGATTCGGTGCGCGAGGTTACAGGTGTGGTGGGGCGAGTTTTGGAAGCAGCCGAATCCCGCGGCATACAACCCTCTGCGGCCCTAGCACGCGAAGTCGTCGAAGGTAAGGAAGCTGAGCCTGGCCGACCGACGCCGGGAGTTAGGACCAGCGGCGTCATGGTCACACCGGCAACAAGCGTGAGGAGTGCGGAGAAGATGATATGGGTTTGGCCGAACCCTAGTGAACGGCTCATAGAGGAGCTGTCCTAGTGGCCATCAAAGGAAGCCTAAAGGAAGCGTCGCTTCCGGACGTGCTTCAGCTGCTGTCGTTGGGGCAAAAAACAGGCTGTCTCTCGATAACGGACCAGTCCAGCCTCGGGTACATCTACTTCGATGCTGGCCGGGTGTGTTATGCGACGGTCGTCAATAGGCGCGATCGGCTCGGCGACATTCTCGTAAAGAGCGGAAAGATCTCGCAGGCTCAACTGGATGAAGCCATCCGCCGGCAGGGAGACGATCGCGACAGAAAATTGGGTGAATTGCTGGTGGAGACTGGGGCGCTTCCGCGTGCGGAGTTGGAGCATTTCATGCGGCTCCAGATCGAAGACGCGGTGTTTTTCCTGTTTACTTGGAGACGTGGAAATTTCACCTTCGAGAGTGACATACGACCACACAAGCAGGACTTCCTAGTCTCGATTGATCCTGAGGGGCTGCTTCTCGAAGGAGCGAGGCGGATTGATGAGTGGAGCCTCATCGAGAAGAAGATACCGTCGTTCGACCTGCTCTTTCGGTTGGATCAAGAGCGATTGGATGCGGCGGAAGTGACGCTTACAAGAGAGCAGGAAACGATCATTCCTCTGTTGGATGGTTCCCGCGACGTCGAGGCCATAATGGATGAAACCGGCCTCCTCCAATTCGATGTTGGAAAGGCACTGTATGGGCTGATTACAGCCGGATTTGTCCACAGAGCCGGCCGCAGAGAAGCTGGCGAAAAACCCGAGCCGCGCAGCGCGCGGGTCGACGAACACCGCAACCTTGGCATCGCATTCTACAAGACGGGTATGTTGGATGAGTCAGTTCGCGAATTCAGGAGAGTCGTTGAACTTCGCCCATCCGACGGTAGCGCGTTCTTCCACTTGGGGTTGATTCACTTCAAGCAGGCTCAGTGGAAGCAGGCAGTCGAGTCATTCCGTGCCGCCTCGGACCTTGGTGGCGCCCCTCCTTCGGTGCTTCACAATCTTGCGGTGAGCTATGAGAAGGCAGGCAACCTCGAAAAGGCAGAGGCGATCCTGGCTGATGCGGCTGACCGAAGTGTGGCCGATCCACGAATTCTCACTGGTTGGGGTGTACTGGCTCTTCACGCCGGTAGGCATGATGAAGCCATCAGGCGGCTCGATGCCGCTCGCGAATCAGCTGGAGACGCACAACTGAATGCGGTGTGGTTCTGGGCTCGCTCTCTCGCGGCAGCGGCATTGGACCGGTTCGACGATGCGGTCGACGTGTTGAGGGAGGGGGTTGAGGCATACCCTGAAAACGCAGTGCTGAACAACAACCTTGCAGCGCTGCTCGATTTGCTCGGCAATCACAAGGAGGCGGAGGAGATACTGAGGGCCGCTTGGGCGGAAGAGCCATCGATGCCGCAGCTGTCAAAGAACCTCGGCGATCTGCACTATAGAACCGGCAGTTACGACGACGCGTGGGAAGCGTACCAGCGAGTCGTAAAACTGCAGCCAACGCTCGGTGACGACGTGTACTTCAAACTCGGCAACATTGCCTACAAAAAGCTTCGCCGCGATGACGCGACCGAATACTGGAGAAAAGCGTTAGAGATCAACCCCAACCACGAGTTGGCCCGGACCAACCTCGAGACGATGAGTGCGCTGGAGTAGCTACCGGACCATTTACGATACTGATGAGATATTTCTCAGATGATGGGGTATTTGTTGGTTCGAGCCGGCGGGAGCCGATACGGGCTCAGGTTGGACCAGGTACTCGAGGTGGTGGACGGTTTTGAGATCTCACCGGCACCAAAGGTCCATGCGTCGGTGCGCGGCGTGACGCGAATGAGAGACAAATCGGTTCCGCTGGTGCATCTGGCTTCTCTGATTGCTAACGGTGTCGCACCGGCCAAACAGGAGGACACAGCAGTACTTACGCGATGTCTCGGGGCCCTGGCGGCCTTTGAAGTGGAAGATGCCGAGGCCGTGGCCACAGATGAATCGGCTGAAGTCCCGGACGCATGGCAGCTGCCGTGGGTTTTTGGAGTCGTGAGACGGGACGACACGCTCGTGCCGGTAATAGATCTGGATGTGCTTGGAGAGCGGCTGGCTGGGGGCGGGAACAAGGGGGAGGAATCTTGAGCACAGGCGACGAGATTCAGCTGGTGACCTTTGCAGTGGGCGGCCAGGAGTTCGGATTCAACGTCTTCGATGTTGAGCGTGTGCTACGATACTCAGATCCTACGCCGCTTCCCGAATCGCCCGACTACCTTGAAGGAACAGTGCAGATCGGCGACGACTCGGTACCGATCGTGGACCTGCGCGTCCAGCCGTTTGCGATCGGAGAGGAGACGAGGATCGTCGTCTTGGAGTTGGAGATAGGACGAGT
>CAYTDU010000207.1:0-8425 GCA_964436395.1 uncultured Gemmatimonadaceae bacterium
GAGTCGAGCGAACGCCCGGACTCGGAAATGGACGACCAACGGCGGCGGTACTACTGCTTGACTGATCTGGGCCGGCGGGTATTGCAGGTGGAATCGGATCGCCTGGCGGCACTGGTCGGGTTCGCGCGAACCAAGAACCTGGTCAAAGAAGCGTGAGAACCATGAACCCGCAGCGCGCTTCATCGGTTTACGGATCGTTCTCCGAGAGACTATACCGAGGATTGATACGTTCGGTTTTCCCGAAGGCGTTTCGCGTGGAATACGAGCCGCACCTCCTGCAGGTGTTTACGGATCGGTTGTATGAGGTCCGCAGGGAGCGGCGATCAGGGGCGATTCTTGCTTTTTGGTATCGGACGGTCGTCGACCTGTTGGTAAGCGGCCTGCGCCTGCGAATCCGTGCGTCCTTGGACTCACTCAGCAGGTGGCGACGCAACCGCAGGAGGAAGCCGAGGAGAGATTGGATGGGGTCACTGTTGTCGGATATTCGTTACGGTTTGCGAGCGCTGTTGAAAGCTCGGGGTTTCACGTTTGTCGCCGTGCTCACGCTTGCTTTCGGAATAGGAGCCAACACCGCGATCTTCAGCGTCTTGAATGGTATCGTGCTCACGCCTTTGCCCTACCACGAACCCGACAGGGTGGTTCGGGTTTGGCCGCCGGAAGCATTCACGAAGGGCCTGCTTGCAGAGTTTGAGCGACAGACTTCGTCTTACAGCAGTCTGTCTGGATTCTCGTGGGTGAATCTCACGCTCACCGGCATTGGTGAGCCGGAGGAGTTTTGGGGCGCCTCTGTATCCGTGAATCACTTCGATCTACTCGGAGTTGCTCCCGCAATTGGGCGCACGTTTCTTCCCGAGGAACAAGAACCGGGTCGAGACAGGGTCGTGATTTTGAGCCACGGCCTTTGGGAACGTCGATTTGGGGCAAATCCGGCCATCGTTGGGCAGGCAATTCAATTGGGCGGTTCCGGAGTAGAATCACGGATTGTGGTTGGCGTGATGCCGCGAGATTATCGCCCCTTAATAGAACGGTGTCAGGCGTGGCTTCCGATGACAGTAGATCCCACGAACTTCAGCGACTATGAAGGCACCGCGAGTTCGTTGATATTCGGACGGCTGAAAGAAAATGTCTCGGTGGAAATGGCCGACGATGAGATTAGGTCTCTTGCCGTGCGACTCAAGTCAGAGGGAGAAGACCTGCAATGGATGCCTGACGAACGGATCCGCGGCGCGAATGTGGTGCCCGCCCTTGACGCACTCGTCGGTGAGGTCCGGTCTAGACTGGTGATACTCATTCTTGCAGTCGGCCTGGTCCTGCTCATCGGTTGCACAAATGTGGCCAACCTGTTGCTGGCGAGAGGCACTGCTCGTTCCAGAGAGATCGGGATTCGACTTGCAATCGGGGCACGAAGGTCGAGGATAGTCCGTCAGCTACTCACGGAATCAACGCTTCTCGGCGTGATCGGTGGTGCTGCCGGCATATGTGTTGCAAGTTGGACGGTGGCTGTTTTCAAGGCAAACCTACCGCCGGGCGTTCCGCGGACTGACCTGATAGAGGTCGACATTCGTGTGCTCGGTTTCGCCTTCATACTCTCGCTCCTTTCCAGCCTGATCTTCGGGCTGTTGCCCGCGTTCCGCGCCACAAAGGGTGATTTGGGCACAGCCCTTCACGATGTAGCGCGTGGTACCAGCATGGGTGGTGGGCGTGCGCGGCTCAACGCTGGTCTCGTCGTGCTCGAGACAGCACTCGCAGTGATCCTCGTGATCGGTGCCGGCCTCATGGTCAAGAGCTTCTGGTTGCTCAACCGGGTGGATCCGGGGTTCGACGCAACGAACCTCGTGACTATGCGTGTCAGTCCACCGTCGACTCGGTATGCGGATGATGAGAGTGTGCGTGCATATTACACTCAAGTGGTGGAGCGACTTGAAGCGGACCCGGAAGTGACATCTGTTGGTATGCTCAATTACCTACCAATGACCGCTGGCAATATTGGGCTGCTTTACCATGTCGAGGGTAACCCCTTGCCGGACGGCTCCCATCGACCCAGGGCCAACGCTCGCATCGTCTTACCTGGGCATTTTCGTGCGATGGGCATCCCGGTGCTACGCGGACGCGAACTCGAGATCACCGATGTAGATGACGGCCCGATTGTAGTCAACGAGACCATGGCGCGCCACATGTCGCCGGATGGAGACGTGGTAGGGCAGCGGATCGGCGGTTTCTTTGGGGATGCCATGTTCACGGTAGTTGGTGTCGTGGCCGACATTCACCAGCATGGGCTGCAGATGGATCCGCGACCGGAGATGTACTTCTCGTTTTACTCTTGGACTAATTCGAACATGTATTTGTTGATCCGAACTTCGGGGGATGCGGAACAGACGATAAACCCACTCCAGCGCGTTATATGGTCTGTGGACGAGAACGTGCCAATCTCGAGGGCCCGGACAATGGAGGATGTGATCGGCAGATCTGTCGCCGACTCCCGGTTCCTCACCCAGCTACTCGTCGGATTGGCGATACTCGCACTAGTTCTCGGAGCGATCGGTGTGTTTGGAGTCCTGTCATACACGGTAAGGCAACGCACGCGGGAAATCGGTGTCCGAATGGCTCTGGGTGCTCAGCAACGAACCGTTCTCAGAGCTGCGCTGCGGCAAGGCATAGCGTTGGTAACGGGCGGTGTTGTTTTCGGAATTGCCGTCGCAATTGTGGCGACACGTCTATTGTCTGGATTCTTGTTCGGCGTCAGCACAACCGATCCTACAACGTTCGTATTTGTTGGTGTGTTTCTGATGCTGGTGTCTGTCGTGGCCAGCCTGATACCGGCCATTCGGGCAAGTAGAATCGATCCGATGGTAGCGTTGCGGTTGGAGTAGCGGAGTTGGCAGGGGAGTTGGCGGCGAACAGCATGGCTGCCGGCTCCTTTCGCGAGCGGCGCCGCCCGCTCTCATTGACGTGGTATTCACCTTCGTCGGGCATAGATTTTACGCCGCCCCCTCCGATTTTGACATTTTCGCGCTCCTTGCCGTAGTTTCTCGCTCGAATTTGGTGCTGCTTAGGAATCATTCGCGCTTCGAGACGCTGCGGGTAGAGGCCAGACCGGTACCACAACAAACGCAATTCAGGAGACCTATTGCATGAAGTGCCACCGGTGCGGGAAGTTGCTGGACGGAAGCGAACGCGTTCTGATCGCGGGTGGAAGAACCGTGTGCCATGATTGCGGCCGAAAGAAAGAACCGCTGGTCTACACCAACGCTGTTCGCGCGATGAAAGCCGCTAGGAAACGGGCTTTGGTGACGGGGTTCCCTGTGACAATCACACTCGTACCGGACGAAGAGAAGACACGGACCCGCTATTTCGTCAAAGTCAGGCGCCCTGACCAGGTGCGGGCCGTGGCTGCCGATTCGATCACGCCTTAGGGGTTTGACTCCAAATCCATGAATTCTGGAAGGTACAACTCAGCAACCTGACTACCGAGCTCCGCAGGGGCGATCTCTCCCATGTTGCAGAGCACCCAGGTTGAGAACTGCTGCTCGGGATACCTCACATAGTATGCCTTGAAACCCATGTATGAGCCTGTGTGGCCGAGCGTTTTCAAACCTCGGTGCTCACCTTCTCTGATAGCCAGCGCGTAGTCAAGAATCTCTCCGCTGTTGAGCACTCCTTTGGTGTGCATCACTTCCAAAAAGTCCGGACCACCCAGTCCGTTGTCCAGAAAGTTGCGGTCCCACAACAAGAGGTCCTCGACAGTGGTGTAAAGGCCGCCCGCTCCGGGAAGCGCAAAATTACCCTGGTAGCTCTGATAGTACTCGCCGTCTCCTTCCTCACGTGGCATATAGCTCATCGCGCGGCGCTTCACGATCTGAACAGGGTCGTCATGGAAGTGGGTGTCGTGCATCCCGAGCGGTTCGAAGATTTTCTCATGCGCATATTCAGCGAGAGACTTGCCGCTCGCTCGTTCTACGATCATTGAGAGCGCGAAGTAACCGCCGTTCGAGTACTGGTATCGTTCGCCGGCGGGGAAGTCGAGTTCTTGTTGAGCTAGTAGTTCGAGGGCTTGATCGCGGCTGAACCGGTCCCAAGTTGAAAGTCCGTTCTCACTCATGACGCGATACATGTCCTGGACACCACTCGTATGGTGAAGCAGGTGCCTGACAGTTACAGGTGGTTCATAGTCAGGCATCTCAGGAAGGAATCTTCTGATGTTGTCATCGAATGACAGGAGTCCTTCGTGTGATAGCAGCGCAATAGTCGCAGCGGTGAACTGCTTCGATACCGACCCAACATAGAAGACAGTGGTCGGCGTGATCGGGATGTCCCAGTCGAGGTTCGCAAAACCGTAGCCGTTCTTGTAAAGAAACTCTCCGGAACGAGCGACACCGAGCGCGCATCCGGGTGAGCCAGGTTGGTTGAATTCGGCGAAGATCGCGTCGACCTCCTGTGAAGAAGGACTCTGAGCTTGGCAGGCGTAGGTGATGAACGCACATGCTGGGATGATAACGGCATGGATATACCGTATACTGAAATTACGCATATTCTGACGTGACCTGAACTTCATGTGCTGTCTCCCCAATCAAACATCGGCTGTTGCCGGATTTCTACTCGATCGACGTACGCTAATTGTAAAGTCAGGTTCGCAACAACCAATCCCTACCCCTTGTCCATCAAGGGGTAGTTGGGTACTATACCTACGTCACATAGGGGTAAGGTGAGATCATGGCAGGTAGTGATCTGTACACGGGCACCTTGGACGTGCTCATCCTCAAGGCACTGAGCGCGGGGCCGTTGCACGGTTATGCGATCGGTCTTTGGTTGCGACGGCGAAGCGATGCCGTTCTACAAGTGCAAGAGGGCGTGTTATATCCTGCGCTCCATAGACTGCTTCGAAATAGGTGGGTGAAGGCCAAATGGGGCGTTACAGATACTAATCGCCGCGCCAAGTTCTACAGTCTCACGGCGTCAGGTCGAAAGCACCTCGCCACCGAGACAGCGCGGCTTACTGAACACTCCGAAGCAGTCTTGACAGTCCTTGGCGCATTGCGCTCCTGATTCAGATGAGCCCGTTCTCACGCAAGCGGCGCAACAGGGGTAAATCGGCTCCGCGATCCAGGATGGAAGCAGAGTTGAGAGAAGAGATTGAATCTTACCTCGACTTGCGTACCGAGGAGTTGCAATCCGAAGGAAGAACCTTCGGAGAAGCGAGGCAAATGGCCGAAGAAGCATTCGGCAAACCCGATGAGATCGTCACCGAGTGCCTCGTCGCTGGCCCAACGGTCAGTCGACGACGCTATACAGAGCATTTGCGATTGTTTGCACAGCTTGCTCAGCAGACCATACGTGCCGCGTGCAAACGGCCTCTCTTCTCGGCGACTGCAGCGATAACGCTTGCGCTTGGGATTGGGGCAAACGCGGCAATCTTCAGCGTCGTCAACAGCGTCCTGCTCGAGCCACCCGACTATCAGGATTCTGCCAGTCTGATTACGGTGTCGACAGCTTGGGAGAACCACCCGGACGCGAGCAGGAGAGATGCGATGGCGCCTCCCGACGTGGCCGACCTTCTCGATCTGTCCCCGTCAATCGCCAGCCTGGTTGGATACCAGCCGATGTCCGTGACGTTGACCGGCCTGGGGAATCCGGAACTCCTGTCTGCTGTCCGGCTGTCTGAAGGCATGCTGAATGTGTTTCGGCTGCGTCCTCATCTAGGAAGAGACATCTTAGCGAGTGAGCACGGTTACGGCGCGCCTCGCGTTGCAGTGATATCCCATTCCTTTTGGGCCGGACAATTCGGGATGGCAATGGACGCAATCGGACGCCGGCTAGAACTGAATGACGTGTCATACGAGGTAATCGGAGTTGCCCCTGAGGGTTTCGAATATCCTGGGCGCACTTCAGTATGGATTCCCCACAGGTTCAACTCTCCGGAAGGATTGAATCGGAAATCACACACGTGGGAGACGATAGGGCGCCTTGCTGATGGAGCCACCGTGGGAGCTGCGCAAGCAGAAATAGATGCTATTGCATCTTCCCTTTCTAGAACCTACCCAGACTCGAACGCCGAGAAAGGGTTTCTTGTGGAAACCCTGCATAATCGAATAGTGGGTGACGTGCGAAGTGAGCTATGGATCTTGCTGGGAACGGTCGGCGTCGTCCTGCTCATAGCGTGTGCGAATGTCACGAATATGCTGTTGATTCGGGCGTCCGAACGAGCAGGAGAAGCGGCAGTCCGTTTTGCTCTCGGGGCGAGCCGACTGCGCCTCTCGATTCAGATGCTCACGGAGAGCGGCGTGCTGGCAGTAGCGGGAGGATGCCTCGGTGTTCTCTTGGCGTTCGGTGGGGTAGAACTGTTCAAACTCACCTCTTCGGGCGCGATCCCGCGCGCGGACGAGGTGGCGATCGACGGGCACGTGTTGCTGTTCACTCTAGGAATCGTAGTCGTAGTCACACTGATGGCCGGCCTGGGCCCAACACTCCTCGTTTTGAGAGGTTCCCTGCCAGCGAATCTGACACACACTGCGCGCGGGTCTGACAGTCACAAATTCGGGCATCATATGAGACGCCTGCTGCTCGGTGTCGAAGTAGCTTTGTCGGTCGTCCTGTTGGCTGGAGCAGGGTTGCTACTGAGGACGCTCCAACAGCTTCATGCAGTCGACCTGGGATTTGAGACTCGTGGGATTGTACGCTTCTCGCTTTACCATGGTGGCGAGCGGGAAGAAGTGAGGACGTTCTATCGCACGCTCGAACGCAACATCACAGCGCTGCCTGGGGTCGAGGCTGTCGGATCGATATATGGAGCACCACTCGGCCCTGCCCACACCACCGCTGAAGTCAACCTGGTCGACGAACCGCCTCCTGCACCGGGCAGGGAAACGTATGCGGGTATTCGTGCTGTTAGCCCGGGTTACCTGGAGGCTGCGCGGGTTCCCCTAGTGCGGGGCCGAGGCCTCACGCAACGAGACGATGTCGACCCGCAGACCGTCGCAGTCGTTAACGAGACATTTGTGAGAGAGAACTTCCCGGCCGAGGAGCCGCTCGGCAGGCGCGTCCAGATGATGACTGACTTTGGGAACGGGATGCCCACCTGGACTATCGTTGGAGTTGTTGAAGACATCCGGTCAGAATCACTCAGGCGCTCACCCGTTGCCGAGATCTATGTGCCGCACGGCAAAGTCGGAACCGGATTCATGACAGTCACCGTACGTGGTTCGGACGAAGCTGAAGCTCTGGTCCCAGCTATTCGCGCGGAAGTCCTTGCACTTGAACCTCGTATGCCCTTGCGTGGCGTTGGGACAATAGAAGACTCGATACGACAAGAGATGGCGCCCACACGCTTCGGTTTGTTGATCGGCACTCTATTCGCTTCGCTTGCATTGGTACTCGCAGCTGTTGGGCTGTACGGCGTGCTCGGATACCTCGTGTCCCAACGCACACGTGAGATCGGAGTTAGGGTCGCACTGGGGGCGTGTGCGGACAGTATCGTGCGAATGGTGGTCTACGAGGGATTGCGAATCGTGCTGATCGGTGCCGTACTAGGGTGTATGATAGCATTGGTGAGCGGTGGTTTGCTCGAGGCTCTTCTCTTCTCCGTTTCGCCCTGGGACCCGTGGACGTTCGTATTCGCGCTAGCGGTCCTATTCGCCGCTGCGTTGGCCGCGATGGTGATACCAGCAAGAAGGGCGAGTCGTGTAGATCCAATTGACGCATTGCGGGCGGAATAGGCTGTAGGCGAAGCCCTCCAGTTTTTCTATCCAAGGTGACATCCTTCATACCAGGCGTAGCTTTGTTTCATCGAGTGATGCCAGGTGCCAGCGCCTGCCACTAGCATACCAATTCTGAGCTGCAAAGGTATTTTGATGACGACATGTAGTGTCACGCGGAGTCTGATGACCGTACGGGGGTTCAACTGATTACGGGCACTGGTGGGCACGGTGCAGAGCGCCTCGACAACCATGCGCTGGGCTTCGGCACGAAAAGAGAAGCCTCAGGCCCTGACGATTGGCGTGAAGCTGTGCGTGAGCAGTTCAAACGAGGTGCTGATTTCATCGAGATTGGCAGCCACTATAATACTGAGGAAGTTGCGGCGGCGATCGAAGAAGCCCACGCACTTGGACTGAAGATCACTGTAGACGCTGAGACCTCCTACATACCCAGCGCCGTGGAAGCGGAAATCGACATGATCGAACGTCCGCTACCGAGGACTGATGAGGCGATACAGATGTGGGGGATCTCGAGAACGTGTACCTGGTTGTTCGTGACGGTGAAGTCGTCGTACTCGATGGGCAGGTCGTGATCCCGCCTCACATACTAGTGCCGGAACCCGGCGCCGAGAGGTGAAGGCTTAGGTGAATCTCCATCTGATACTCCTTATTGCATATTCTGCCTGCCTGATCATCATCGGTGTGTGGATCGGCAGGCTGGTCAAAACTTCGGACAA
>CAYTDU010000208.1:0-8416 GCA_964436395.1 uncultured Gemmatimonadaceae bacterium
CTATGAAGAATCGACGGCTATGCTGCACCGTTTGGCCGATCGATATCCCAATCTTGCGAAACTCTACTCCATCGGGACAGGCGTCATCGGCAACAGGGAGCTGTGGTGCATAGAGATCGCTAATCAGGAAACCGGCCCTGCTGAAACCAAACCAGCCGCGTACTTCGACGGGAATCAACACGCATCTGAAGTCACGGGCGGCGAGGTTACGCTCCACCTCGCCCACTACCTGCTCAGCCGATATGGAACCGATCCCGACGTCACACGCTTAGTCGACACGCGTGTGACCTACATCGTGCAGCGGGCAGACCCGGACGGGGCCGAGGCGTACATGACGGGCAGGATAGACTGGGATCCGGCGTCGGCCCCCGGCGCTGAAGACGCCGATGGTGATGGCGCAATAGGCGAGGATGGCCCCGATGACATTGATGGTGACGGGGAAATCCTGCGCATTCGGATTGAGGATCCTGACGGAGGGTGGAAACCCTATGAACACGATCCTCGCATCCTGGTACGACGCGAGGATGGTGATTCAGAAGGCACCTTCTACCGCGTCCTGAGTGAAGGGATCGACAACGACGGCGACGGCGACGTGAACGAAGACCCGCCGAACACCGGGTTTATCTCGAACCGCAACTACCCGGCATACTGGGCGTCAATAGATGCGCGTTACCGCGGTCAGGGCGACTACCCGCTGCAGGAACACAACTCACGACTCCTGGTGGACTTCATTCTTTCGAAGCCGCACATATCGCAAATCGAGTCGTGGCACACGACTAGTGGTATCCATCTGCGCCCCTATGCCGCGAGGCCTGACACCGATTTTCCGCCGCAAGACCTGCAGGATTACAACGCTATCCTCGCGAAGGGAACTGCCATTACCACTTACCCGGTGGCGTCGGTCTACAACGACTTCACAACGATTCAGCCGGGCGTGCCATTCGACCAACAGCCAGGTGTGCGGCACGGCGTGTTCATCGACTGGTCGTACGTGCATGCGGGGATCTTCTCCGTCACGACTGAGCTGTGGTCGATGGAGCCGTTCGTGAACGAGATGGGCTGGGGAGACATTCCGAGGCACAAGCCGCTGTTTGCGATTCCGGGTCGGTACAATCGCCCCGACGCCCAAGCGGCAGTGCTGAAATGGTTGGATGCGAACAGGGGGGCCGCTGAACTATCCGATCAGGGGTTCGTCGAATGGCATGGGTACGATCACCCGACTCTGGGGCAAGTTGAACTCGGTGGCTTTACGCGGTACTGGCTTCGCAATCCACCGCCAGGACCATTCCTTCGGGAAGTAGTCGAGAACCAGGCTAGGTTTGCGTTAGTACGTGCGTTGTTGACGCCAATAGCCAAAATCCAGGACGTTGCGGTTCGCCGCGACGGTGGCTCGAACAGATGGACGGTCACAGCCACCGTGGCGAACGAGGGGTACCTCGACACCTCGATGGAACAGGCACGGCGGGCCCGAATATCCAAGGCCGACGAGGTGATCATCGACCTCCCCGACGGTGCAACGACCGACGATCCGGCAACGGCGGAATTCCCGTTCATGCGCGGAATGAGGGAGTCGTCGTACAAGAGCCTCTATCGTGCGACATGGAATGTTGAAGCCGCGGAAGGAACGCGGATAACAATCGTTCTCAAATCGGAGAAAGGTGGTGTTGACCGGCGGGAGGTCGAGCTACGCAACCCGTGAGTAGATTGACGCGACGGCACAGAACGCGTCCCAAATGCGTGCGCTGCGGCAGATGAGGGCTCGCGACTGGTCGTTCACGGATTTCGAGAAGGCGGTCGTCGAAGCGCTCCGTGTGCTCGAAACGTACGTTGAGCAGAGCCGTGCAGGTGTGGAGCCTGTCGTGAGACTGACTCCGGTGGCTGAGATCTTCGGAGAAAAAGTGCTCCAAGACTGGATCGCGAACGGCTCGATGGACGCATCCAGCTTCGCGGCCTTTCTCGAAAACTACCTGCACCATTCCACACGCATGTTCCACCCTGGATACATGGCCCACCAGGTGGCTGTGCCCGACTTCCCAACCGCGCTCGGCGATCTAGTGCACGGTACGATCCACAACCCTATGGCGATCTACGAGATGGGGCCTTCAGCTGCGGCGGTTGAGTTTGCGGTGCTGTGGTGGATGCTGAAGAAGATCGGCTGGGAACAGAGTGGTAGCGGAGTGTTGACTCATGGTGGATCGCTCGCAAACCTCACCGCGCTACTGGCGGCACGTGCGGCGGTGGCGCCTGATGTGTGGGAGAATGGGGTCGACGGACAGTTGGTTATCCTCGCCCCACCGAGTTCTCATTACTCGGTCCGGCGCGCCGCGTCGATCTTGGGTTTGGGCGCAAAAGCGGTATTGCCTGTGGAAGTGGATCGGAACGAGGTGATCGTTCCGTCGGGCGTGGCTACTGCAATCGAGAAGTGCGGCGAAGAGGGAAAGAAGATCGTTGCGCTGGTGGCGAATGCATGCGCCACGGGTACGGGACTCCACGATCCGCTCGACGAGTTGGGTCGATTGTGCCGCGAAAAGGACGTCTGGCTCCATGTAGATGGCGCGCACGGAGCGTCAGCGCTCGTATCAGAGAAGGAAAAGCACCTGCTTCGCGGAGTGGAACGAGCAAATTCCTTGACCTGGGACGCGCACAAGATGTTGAGAACATCGGGCCTCTGTACCGGCGTCCTGTTCCGGGATCCGCACTCGCTCGACAAGGCATTCCAGCAAGATGCGTCGTACATCTTCTATGAGCATGAGACGCCGGGCGTGGACCTGATTCACCGAACTGTAGAGTGCACCAAAGCCGGATTGGGTTTGAAGGTATTCTTGAACCTCGCGTGGCGGGGTGAAACGGGAATCGCGCGCTACGTAGAGCAGGAATACGAGTTGGCGCGGCGTATCTACCGAATCATTCAGTCGCGCGACCGATTCTCGTGTCCTTATGAACCTGAATCGAACATCGTGTGTTTTCGCTTTGAAGGAGACGATGCACTACAAGTGAAGATCCGCGAGCAACTGTTGGCGGAAGGGCAATTCCACATCTCCTCGACCGAGGTCGGTGGTCGGCGTTATCTCCGCCTGACGATTATCAACCCCCAAACCACCGAGGAAACGATCGAGCAGATGCTCGACGCAATCGAGAGGGTTGCGTAGTCAGTTGTCCCTGATCAGTCGCAGTGAAAAAGCGGCCCTCTTATCCCAGACTCTTCTTTCCACAGAGTCGGCTTCGCTCAGCCCGAATACCCAATTGTCTCGGTCGTCGCTCACCCAGGTTGTGGAAGACCAATAGTAGGTGTGATTACCACCCACGAAGAACTCTCCAGCACCCCAGTGTCCGGTGAACAGCCCGTCGAACCCGGAGGAGCTGGCCGAAGTTTTCATCTTTGCTCCGGCAGCGGTACCTGCGCCCCCCTGCCCGTTCACCGATAGGTATGCGATCAACGTCCGCCATTCATCGTCACTCGGCACGTGCCAACCCGGTGGAGGCACTACGTCAGCCGCAGCCCAGTTGTAGAATATTGGGTCCGCTTCGTGAGTCTGGCTGCCAACTCCGGAAGCCCGGTAATATCGAGGATCCCAGCTACCCCCAACCACATCGGCTCCTTGCGTCAGCAGACTCCTGTTCGGACGGCGTGTTGCGCGGAAGTTGGATGCCAGCCAAACCTGGCTTCCTATCGTGACGGTATTGTAGACATTGCCATCGACATCACGGAGCTGGGAAGGGTCAATCACTGCGGTGCTGTCCGTCTTGAAGCCCCCGTTCGCGTCGGTTACGGTCACGACGTACGTCCCACTCGGCAACCCCGAGATGTCCTCCGTGCTGCTCCCTTCGGACCATTCATAGGTATATGGAGGAACTCCGTCGCCCGATACCGAAAGGTCAATGGCGCCATCGGCCCCACCTACAGAGCTTGCATCAGTTACTGCAAAGATGAGAACTATCTCCGGTTGGGTCACCGTGGCGCTGTCGGTGTCGGTATCTGCAGTCGCGTCTCTAACCGTAACCACATACACGCCCGCCGACAGACCGCTCAAATCCTCGGTGGTTTCGCCATTTGACCAGTCAAAGGAAAACGGAGGTGCCCCACCGTTCACCAGGAGGTCGATAGCTCCGTCGAACCCCCCACAAACGCTCACGTGTGTCGGAGTCAAGGTTATCGAAAGAGGGTTCCGCTGAGGCTCAGTTACGTCCCCTCCGCACCCGACATACCAGACAAGCAGCAGTGTGTTCAAGGAGATGTGCGCCGTATGCCCTATATGTATCACCAGTGCCTCCTAAACCGCGCGAGTTCTTCCCGACACTTTACCGGGTAACCACTGTGTGAAACGATTGAAGTGGGATCATTCTGACCGTACGAATTCTTCAGCCTTGACGTGCACGGTACCGTTGGGCAACGTGACTGCGGTCTCCTGTAAACGAGACCATGAACCTCCAGCTCGAACCGTACGCATGCATTCAAGTGAAACGACACTGGGCCCGGGTGCCCACAGCATAGGGGAGCCATATGATCACTCGTAGTCGATTCGGAATCTCACTTCTACCGTCACTACTACTAATGGCCGTGTTCACAACGGTAGAGACTCGAGCCCAGGAACTCAGATTCGACCACAATCACACGTATGCGGACGTGGTAGCATACCTGAACCAGGTGGTACGGAACTACCCCGAAATCGCGCGGCTTCACAACATCGGCAAGAGTTACGAGGGCAGGGATCTACTCGTGTTGGAGGTGACAAACCAGAGCACGGGCGACGGCCTCGCGAAGCCCGGCTACTGGATCGACGGCAACCTCCATTCGAGCGAGGTGATGGGGACCGAGGTGACGCTCAAGAACATCGATGTGTTGGTGACGCAGTACGGCAGCGATCCGTTTATCACCAACCTGGTCGATACCAGAACCATCTACCTCATGCCCAAGTTGAACCCGGATGGTTCGGATTACTACCTGACACATCCCGATGGAATGCGCAGCAGCGTGCGGCCGCACGACTCGGACTGGGACGGTGCGCTGGACGAGGATCCGCCTGAGGATCTCGACGGCGACGGCAACATCGCGCAGATCCGCGTTCGCGACGTAACCGGACCGATGAAAACCTCCGCGGAGGATGCACGATTGATGGTGCGCGTCGAAGCAGGTGAGCCGGGTGAGTGGAGGGTGTATTCCGAGGGCATAGACAACGACAACGACGGCAGGTTCAACGAGGACGGCGTTGGCGGGCTCGACATCAACCGCAACTGGCCCGGCCAATGGCAGCAGGAGTACATCCAGAGCGGCTCAGGTCGCTATCCACTCTCGGAACCGGAAACGAGGGCGGTAGTTGACTTTCTATTCGCCCACCCCAACGTGACCGGGCTCATCAACCACCACATGGCGGGCAACTTCGTATATAGGCCGCCAACGGCCAAGCACTTCGATCCGGTGACGGGTGAAGAGATTCCGATGTCGACTCAGGACCTGGCGGTGTTCACCTTCTTCGGCAACAAGTACTCCGAGTTGATCAATGATCAGGAGGTGACCCCGGTGTTCGGTAGAAGCGGTCCGCCGAGGTATGGGGCCATCTGGGGAGTGATGATCGGCTGGGCGTACGACCATTATGGTGTGTTCAGCTGGGTGCCGGAGATGGGCTCGTTCGCACCGTTTGCCGACTACGACGACGACGGAGAGGCGACGGAGATGGAACGGCTGCGGTGGAACGACACCGAGATGAACGGTGAAGTCTTCGTCGACTGGACTCCGTACGACCATCCGCAGCTAGGACAGGTTGAAATAGGTGGGTTCCTGCGCAAGACGTACGACGAAGATCGCGGGCAGTACAACAACGTGATGTGCACGCCGGGCCCGGTATTCGAGGAGTTTCTCCAGGAACACACCGACTGGAACCTCTGGATGGTATCGATGTCGCCTTATGTGCAGGTCACTGAGGTGACGGCGGACGAAGTAGAGTCCGGTTTCATGCGGATCACGGCGAAGGTGCAGAACCAGGGTTATTTGCCCACGAATGTGACCGAACAGGCGATTCGGAACCGCACAGCCAAGACGGTGAAAGTCACGATCTCACTCGAAGGGGCAGAGTTGGTGTTTGGTGATGAGACGCAGGACGTTGGTCACCTGGAAGGCAACCGTTCCGAGTCCGTCACCGTTGAGTGGATGATCAGGAGGACCGGACGCGGTCGGCCGAATGTGACTGTCACTGCGGTTTCAGAGAAGGGTGGCACCGATTCACACACACTCGGCGGCTGAGTTCGACGAGATCGGCTACAAGTTCACAGACGGGTGCCCAATTTCCATACGGAGGTAGGGGCACCCGTTGGCCATATCTGTCTTTGCAAAACTCGACTGATCGTAGGTGCTGGTCTATCAGGAGGTACGTGTCATGCTGAAGGCAAAGAGTTGTGTTCTTCTCGGAGTGGCGGCGCTCTTACTGCTCCCCGCACTTGCCGTCGAAACTAGTGCACAGGAAGCGCGCCGCCGCTGGGAGCGAATGTGCCAGATCCGCAAAGACAAGTTCAATCTGATCCTGCCGGAGGTGATGCGGGAGAATGGGATCGACATGTGGATCACGACCGTTCGCGAAGGTGACTACGGACCGCTTTACGAGGATATGGGCCGCGGTTACCCGGGCGGCTTGGGCTTCTACATCTTCACCGACCGCGGTGGCGATCGCATCGAACGTGCGGCCCTTGGCGTCAGCGGCTATCTGCTGGAAGAGTGCGGCGTTTACGACATTGTGACTGGTGCAGGGGATCTGGCCGAGTTTGTAGCGGAGCGAGATCCGGAAACTATCGGCGTCAACATGTCGAGCAGCATCGGCGCGGCGGACGGTCTCTCGCACACGAGCTACCAGCATCTGGTAGAGACTCTCGGGGAACGTTATGCGTCGCGTTTCGTGTCAGCCGAGAAGCTCGTGTCCGATTTCAGATCGCGTCGGGTAGCGACAGAAATCGCCGCTTTCTCTGAAGCTGGTGAGATCTCGCGCGAGATAGCCGAACGTGCCCTCTCGAACGAGGTGATCACGCCCGGCGTTACCGCGCTGGAAGACGTTGCCTGGTGGATTAGAGATCAACTGTTGACTCGTGGGCTTGGCAGTTCGTTCGACATGCCGTCCATCTACATCACCGGCCCCTCCGGAATTGAGGCGGTCTCTAATGAACGCATCATCCAACGCGGCGATCTGATCAACATCGACTGGGGCGTCGGTTTCCTGAACATGTACACCGACATGAAGCGGATTGTATACGTCTTGAAGGAAGGTGAGACGGCTGCTCCACCGGGTATTCAAAACGCCTTCGACCAAGGCCGTCGAGTGCGAGAGATCATTCGCCAGACCATCAAACCCGGATACACCGCCGCTGAAATGCTCGAGATGTTGGAGCAGGCGATTACCGCCGGTGGTTTCCAGATGATGGAAGAGTTCAACGTGACCACGGACACCGACAAGACCGAGGTGATGATCGGTTGCCACTCAGTCGGCAATACCGGTCACGGTATTGGGCCGTCGATCGCATGGTTCAATCCGCTCAGACTCACGTTCGAGATCAAACCGACGAATATGTTCGTGATCGAGTTGTTTGTGTACACCGCAGCGCCGGAGTGGGGTGGGGCAAAGGTCCGGATTGCGCTGGAAGATGACGCTATTGTCACAGAGCGGGGAGTCGAGTGGTTGTATCCTGTTAATGAGAGGATTTTGTTGGTCAGGTAGGCATCGGGCAGACTCCGTCCACGCCGGTCCCATCGGTGTGAGGATGCGTCTTCCTTCACCTCTCGATTGCCAAGACGACCAATCTCTCCACGTCGAGTTCGTCCTTCTCGACCACTCCAACCCGGTCGCCAGGTAACAGCACGACCGGAGAGAACGAATCTCGTCGCAGCGTACCGACATATGCTGCGCTGTCGTCGAACACGTCGATGGGCGGTGTATCGGCTGTGTCAACCACAAAGCGCTCTACCCATAATTCACCGGATGGGCTCATCAACAGGGTGTTGATGAGAGGGATCGATTCGTGATACCCCCTCTTGTCAACCATCTCGACAGGATCGATGAGGCAGGGACCGCGTCCAAAGTTGATGCGATATCCTTCTCCGAGGTGTTTGATTGCCTGGTCGCGCGAGGCTTGAGTCGCCGACACGTCTCTGCGAGCTATCCTGGTGACTTTGCCTGCCGACCAGAGAGACACTGAATATTCCGCCGTCAGGTTTACAGCCACCAATCCGCCTTGCACGTCCCAAGCAACTTCCGGAGCGAATATGGGTGGGATTCGAAGTCCGCCGCCGCAACTCTCGAACATCGCCATCTGAGCGGGTGGAAGTGGTAGCTCGGTGAGAATCAATGTGTCCCTTCCCACTACCTGTTTGAGTACCTGCTCTTGGCTCGACATGTCGTCACTGAAATGAGTCGTCGACACCACTGTTGTGTCGCCT
>CAYTDU010000209.1:0-8364 GCA_964436395.1 uncultured Gemmatimonadaceae bacterium
CACGGCCAACACAAGCATCAGGTTTTCGAGTTGGTGATAGCCGACTACCGGCAAGCGCACCTTCACGTCACCCAGCCAAACCGTACCACACACATGTTCGTCCAGTTCCCAGCGATCCGGTGAACACATAGCTGTCTCGGCAAAGCCCGCAGTTACCGTGCGGCCGGCTCGCTTTTCGGCCAGACATTGCAGCTCGGGCGGGTCGGTCCCGACCACGGCCAATTCCACACCATTCAACAGCGATGCCTTTTCCTGCAAGACTCCGTCGAACGAGCCAAAACCTTCGAGGTGCCCATGGCTGACGTTTGTCACGACGCCGACCGAGGGTTCTGTGACGTCCCGAAGTCGGGCAATCTCACCAAGCTGGTTGGCGCCAATCTCCACAACCAAGGCGTCACAAACCGACGGTGCCCCCAGAATCGTGAGCGGCACTCCTACTAAATTGTTGAGGTTTTCTCGCGTCGCGTGCACGTTCCAACGGACACCCAACGCACATGCCATCATCTCTTTCGTGGATGTTTTCCCGTTCGTACCGGTAACCGCCACAACAGGCCCCGTGATCTCACGGCGTCTCTCCCGAGCCAACTTCCCAAGGGCCTCAGTGGTGTCCGCTACCTCGAAGAACCTCAACCCAGGCACTTTCGGGGTCCCGTGGCGAACGACGGCACCTCTTGCACCGCGCTCCCGTGCAGCAACCAGATAGTCGTGGCCATCGAATCTCTCGCCCACCAGCGCCACGAACAGGTCTCCCTCCTGTAACGCACGAGTGTCGGTGTTGATCGAAGCAAACACCTCGGAGGAGTCCGCAGGATCCGTATTGAGCGCCTGAGTTACGCGAGATACCGACCAGGGCTTCACTTCAAACACGCCACCGCCGATTCCACAATGGCGCGTTCGTCAAACGGCAATTTTTCGGTGCCGATGATCTGATAGGTTTCGTGACCTTTCCCGAGGAGCAGAAGACAATCACCCTTCTCGAGCAATGCCACAGCCGTGCGAATGCCCAAATCACGATCGCGAATCCGAAGATGTTTCACATTCCCCATTCCGGCTTCGATATCGTCGATGGTCGCTTCAGGATCTTCAGTGCGAGGGTTGTCTTCCGTCAACACAACCAAGTCGGCGCCTTCCGCAGCGATCTTACCCATTATTGGGCGTTTTTCCCTGTCGCGATCTCCACCCACGCCGAACAGCACGACCAGCCTTCCGGGGGTAATGGCCTTGATGGTGGCAATGGCGCGTTGGAATCCATCTGGCGTGTGCGCGTAGTCGCGCAACACGGTGAACGCGCCAGAGGCCAGCAGTTCCATCCTCCCGGGAACCTTCGGAACACTGGCTAGCCTATCTGAAATGGTTGCTGGATCTTCACCCAAAGCCCACGCGGTCGCCGCACCAGCCAGGGCATTGGTAACGTTGAATTCACCCAACAGCGGTATCGCCACCGCGTGTTCTGACCCTCCAAACTCAAACCGGCAGTTTGAGCCGTCCGCATCCAGCCGCTCGTGAACGGATCGGACATCGGAACCCGAACCGCGGCCGTAAAGGACCTTTCTGATACCTGCGCGTGCCGGAAGTGCCTCCCATACCGGATCGTCGGCATTGACGATCTCTACACCATCAAGCGTCAGCAGCTCAGACAACTTCATCTTGGCTTCAGCGTAGGCCTCGAGGCTCGCGTGGTAATCGAGATGCTCATGCGTGAGATTGGTGTAGACAGCGGCTTTGAACGAAGCACCCTCCAACCTTCCCTGGTCCAAGCCGTGAGACGATGCTTCCATCACAACGGTCGATACGCCGCGGCCAAGAAGATCGGCGAGCACCGCGTGGAATTCAATCGGGCCGGGTGTCGTCAACGACGCATACCCGCTCAACAATTCGTTCGCCCCGTCGAACGCGCCCAGCGTCCCGATCCGACCTGCTGTACCATTCGCGTTGAGAAGATGGCAGGCTATTGCCACTGTAGTTGTCTTCCCGTTGGTGCCTGTCACTGCAACGAGCGACATCCGCTCCCCAGGGTTGCCATACCATTCCCTCGCAGCGATGCCCGCCGCACGGCGCCCGTCTGCCACGATCACCTGCGGTAGCGACACACTACAGCGCCGAGTAACCAACGCGGCAGCTGCACCGCACTCGGCGGCATCTGCCAGGAATCGGTGTCCGTCCACTGCCGTTCCTTCCACTGCACAGAACAGCTGCCCCGGCTCGACTCGCCGAGAATCATCGGTTACCCCGGTCAGGACATGATGGGATTCGATGCCATCGACGAGTAGATCTTCTGCGGCAAGCGCATGTTGGATTGCTGACAGATTCATCTCGATGCACCCGGATCAGATTCTCCGACTACGAGGACCACCGTACCCTTGGGCACGACCGCACCAGCATCTGGGTCAGTTGATGCGACCACGCCCCACCCCGAGAGCCGCATCCGTAGCCCTTTCCTGTGAAGCACTCTCGCCACCGATCTCAGTGGCAACCCCACCACATCGGGCACTGTTGCATCCTCCACCGAGTCAGCGGGTTCCGCGAGTGGCCATGCAAACGCATGGGAAACACGTTCCTCCTCAACAGCGGACTCGGCAACCTCTGGGGGCGCCACCCTGGACAATCGAGTATGATCCAGCGCCTCGGTTCGTGCGGCGAGTACTTGCTCCAACACCGCGCGCGTCAATGGTGCTGCTGTGGCCTGTGCGTATGTATCCTTGGGATTATCCAGCTTGACTATCATAACCAACTGGGGATCGTTCGCTGGGAACAGAGAGGCGAAACTGGCCGTATAAGAACCCTCGATATACCCGGTAGGCCCGGCGCGCCTTGCTGTCCCTGTCTTTCCGGCCACCTCATATGTCTGCAGGGCTGCTGTTTCGGCTGTACCACCTTCATACACCACCCCGCTGAGGGCAGCCCGCAGCTCAGCAGCCACTTCAGGACTTATCGCCCTCCGGACAGGCTCGGGTTCCGACTCCCACACAACCGCGTCTCCGAAATCGCGAATCTGGCGGATTAGGAGCGGTCTGAACAAGACACCGTCGTTGGCTATTGCAGCGTAGGCAGACGCAAGCTGCAGCGGAGTCACTGCGACCTCGTATCCCATCGCGAGGCTTCCCTTGGTTGTTCCACTCCAGCGGTCCGGGCGGCGGAGAATTCCAGGCGACTCGACCGGATACTCAACGCCGGTGGGCGATCCAAGCCCAAATCCTCGTAGCGTCTCATACAGAACTGCGGGAGGAAGCCTATCCCCGAGCTTGACTATGCCGATATTGCTCGAATACTCGATTACCTGGCGGAGCGTAAGCCAACCGTTATCGTGGACGTCATGTATGGTGCGGTGTTCTGTGACGTATTCACCGTTCTCGCACCAAACGGTCTCATCAGGCGTGGCGAGCCCTGACGTGAGCAGTGCAGCTGCCGCAAACACTTTTGCAGTCGAACCCGGTTCGAAAACGCCAGTGAACACGCTTGTGGTTGCCCTACCGTCGATCGTTCTGGATGTGGCCGCGAGAATTTCTCCGTTGTGCGGATTGAGCACCACGACATCTCCACTCGTGGCATCAAACCTCTGTAAGGCGTCGTCGAGAGAATTCTCCACGATCTCCTGAAGGTTAGCGTCGATCGTGAGGTAGACGTCATGACCCGCGGTCGGGAATGCACCGAGCCTCGACGGCGATTCATATCTCCGACCCTGTATATCTCTCAAAACAACCGCGCTCCCAGGGGTACCAGATAGCCAAGAGTCGAGAATCCGTTCTATTCCGCCGGCACTTCGCCCATCGGCCGCCGGTAAACCTAACACCGGCCGCGCAAGATCTGGATCGGGGTAAAACCGTTCCAGTTCGGGGCCCTCGAGGTGGACACCTCTGATGGACCGAAGAGGTTGTACCTGAACTGACGTGAAGGGGCCGTGGAAATGAGCCCAGGATTGGTTGAGCCTTCTTCTCACCTCTCTGTACGAGAGGTTCAAGTGCCGGCTGATCTCACGAGCATCGGAATCGATGTCTCTCAGCTCGTTTGGGGCAACCCCGACTCGGTACCTCTCTGCAGTGAGCGCCAGCGTGACACCATTCCTGTCGTAGACCGTTCCCCGCCTCGCCGGAAGGATGACCTTTTCAGTCTGTTGTTCCTCTGCCTCCGTCGCATATCGAGTTCCAGTAACCAGCTGCACTTGAGCAGCACGGATCAGCAACAACACGATGCCAATCGTAAAGGCTATTCTCACAGCTTGTAGTCGAACAACAGGTTTGGCCACGGAACTCAACGCCTCTCGTGCAACGTGCCTTGCAGAATGACGATTTCACTGTCGGTGGGCAAGCGGAGACCCATGGATTCCGCACGCGGAATCAGCCACGCCCTACTCTCCCCTTGTCTGATTCGGCGCATCAATTCGGCCTTTTCCGCCTGAAGCACAGAACGCTCATTGCGGAGCTCCCGCAACTCGGATGCTGTTCTATACCCGGACGTATCCCTGGACACTACCCAGGCCAGCACCACCAAAACAAAAGCGAGCCAGATCGCGATCCAGATGCGGCCTTTAAGACGCATGGCTCTTGCGGAAGGCTCGCAGTCTAGCGCTTCGAGCGCGTGGGTTGGACCGCACCTCTTCTTCCGAGGGGAAAATCGGCTTTCGCGTGATCAACGTCCCGAGTGCGCGGCCTCGGCAGGTGCACACAAGCAGCTCCGGAGGACAGACACACGCCAAAGACCAAGCGCGAAAGCGATTCTTCACGACACGATCCTCCACCGAGTGATAGCTGATGACCGCAAGGATACCACTTGGGGCGAGCACATCCAACACCACCGGCAAAGCCTCTTCAAGGGCGCGGAGTTCACCGTTGACTTCGATCCTCACAGCCTGAAATAGACGTGCGAAGTCCGCCGGTCCCGTTCGGGACCCGAGCGCGCCTCTGACGGCGTTTACCAGGTGATCGCTGGTTTCGAAGGGGGCCACCTTACGCCGCCGTACGATCTCATTTGCCAGCCGTTTCGCTTTCGGTTCGTCGGCGTACTCCCGAAAAATCCGAGTAAGCCCGTCACGGTCCGTCGTGTTCAAAATGTCTGCTCCAGTGACACCAATGGAAGGAGTCATCCGCATGTCCAGCGGAACATCTCGACGGAACGAGAACCCGCGTGAGTCAGTGTCAATTTGCCGACTGGACACTCCGAGATCGAAAAAGACAAAATCGGGTTGGAATAGGCGCACCGCTCTCAGTGCCTCTGGATCGGAATAGGAAGCATTCACCCATTTGACGTCTGGAGCATCCAATTTCGCGCTGGCCACCGAAATTGCGTCAGGGTCCCGGTCGATTGCAAGCAGCTTGCCACCCGTGTCGAGCAACCGCGCTGCATGCCCACCATCGCCGACGGTGCAATCGACAAAACGAGAACACCCCTTTGCGAGGTTTACAATCTCGTTCGCCAATACCGGTATGTGTCTTCCAGACATGGTTGATTCACGGCAAGGAAAAGGCCCCGCGTGCAGTGCATGCGGGGCCAGGTTTGTTACCTGTGTCTTGCAGCGTCACGGGGCTGACGAGACTCGAACTCGCGGCCTCCGGTGTGACAGACCGGCACTCTAACCAACTGAGCTACAGCCCCTCCAAATCGCAGTCGTCAAATCTAGACAGGGCATAGCTCAGTTGCAAGCTTTGACTATCTACCGCAGAACGACGCTCTGAACTGCGCCGGCCGTTCCGAAAGCTGGTTCAAGTAGTCTAGCAGCTGACCGGCAGCTTCCTCCGATACGCTTCGACCAGCCTCCAAAGCCGTCCTGGCACGCGTCAGGTTGCGCTCGTACGTGTCGATAAGAGGCGAGCAAGTCTGCGCCTGCATAATCTGCGCATCCATAGGAACCGTGATCGAAAAGACGCCGTACCCTAGCCAGAAGTTGGCGGCTGCGTCGAGAACACCATTGGGATCTCGCTCCAGGGCAGCCTCCGCATACTGGATGACCCGATTCCAGTCGGTCTGAGCTGATCCGAACTTCTGGGCGATCTTGAGGTATTCACCTCCCACCATGGTGGTGATGTTCGGATTATCAGCTCCGAGATTCTCGAGATTGTCCAAACCAGCTTCGATCGCGGCAAGGCCGTCGGTGTCGAGCGGTTGCGTGGAATCGACCGTAAACGCTTCTATTTGAGCCTGCACAACGGCAATTGCACTCTGCAAGTTCGTCGGATCGACTGCGTGGATTTGCTCATGGACCGCCAGAGCAGAGTCGGTATGTCCGAGTTGCGTGAGCAACAGCGCCCGCGCCTGCAGGAACTGCATCGATTCCGGTTCGTATTCAAGGTACAACGTAGCCCAGCGAAGCATGGCCGTCGTGTCGCTTTCCTGCGTGGCGAGCATGAATTGCCCGTTGTAGAAACTCGTTTGCCCGACCAGCGTAGTATCGACATCGTACAGCTCAGTCTGAGTCTCAAGTACGCAGCCCCACATCTCGGCCTGTTCACACGTCTGGGCTTTCATCCGGAGAAAACGCCTGTTCCCAGGGTACATTTCGAGGCCCTCGTCGAGCACCTCCAATGCCTTGTCGAATTCACCAGATACTCCGTGCCCAGCGGCTAGCTGCAGCCTGAGGGTCGAGTCGGACGGATTAGCCGCGAGACGCATATCGAGCGCGATTACCGCAGCCGCCGTGTCACCGGCCCTGGTATACGCGCGGGATAGGTTTTCCCATGCACGCATGTTGAGCGAGTCTCCACGCGTCTGCTTCTCGTAAATCCAAATGAGGCTGTCGTTGGGCGCCTGCTGCCCCTGGAACACGTAAGACATGCACTGTGCGGTGGAAGGGTGATTCGGGTAAAGCTCGAAGGCGTCTTCTGCCGCCTCGCGAGCACGCCTCCACTCAGAGCGGTCGCGACGCATGTTGCACTCTTTAGCCTTATCGGCAGCCCTCACCTGATTCTCGAGCGAATCGGCGACCCGATCGGCGAACGATCGCGCCGGATCTCCAGGCTGTCCCATTACCGTCATCCATCCAGACAAACCGCTCCTGGATACATCCACCATGCGGAATTTGCCGACTGGCGTCGCACCGTTTCTCTGTATTTCGCCGTATACGTAGGCGTGCGCCTGCAACGGACGGGCAAACTGCTCGGCCATTTCCGATCCGACGATAGTGAGCGAGTCGAACCCGGAATTGATCAGCAATTCCGTGATCACGTCTTTTTGAACCACCTGCCATTTGTGACGGAACTTGTTCTGCGCCCTATCCCGCAGCCTATCTGTCATCTCGTGGACCCACATGGAATCCTCGGCCTGCTGCGGTACAGGAACCAAGAACAGGATGCGATCGTGTGATCTCTCCTGGGCGGTGACACCCGTCGTGAGAAGGGAGACACCCGCGATTGCGAGCAAAACTGCGAACGTGGCACGAAGCATGGTGTTGTTGACCTTCACCGGTTTTCTACCTCCGATTAATGACTCACCATTGAGTCAGCGATTCTTTCACCCCTACTGCATGGGCGAAGAGGGATTCGAACCCCCGACTTCCTGCTTGTAAGGCAGGCGCTCTGAACCAACTGAGCTATTCGCCCTCTGTCTCCTCAACTATAGGGCCAGACCAAGCGGGAACAGCACGCAGTAGCCGAGCACCAAGAGCATCGGAGCAATGGTCGTGTCACCGCCTGCAAGCAGCAAATATCCTACGCCGACCGCTGCCAAGGCACTGCCCATCAGGACATAATTCCTGCCGCGAAAATGCAGCCGCGCGGGCGAAGTACCTTTAGACATAGACACTTACGCTAATCCGATGTTCCATATGCGTCAAGAAACTCTATCCCAATCCCCTGAGGCCACCCAGCCTTGGTCGAGTGCAGCCCTCCGAGCTCTATCACGGCGCCGGCGCCAACCCCAGAGGCTCAGCAGGACAACCGCGAGTATCGTCCAGAAGACAGTCAGCGACGAAAAAAATAACACCCACCCATACTGCTTGCGAAGGTCTCGCTGCCAAAGAACCTCGAATTGACCGAAAGTCACATTGTGCGTTTCCCTCAACGCCCGGTCGAAATCCCCGGATTCTGCGAGGTTCGTGAGGAAACTCTCCAACCCGCGCTCGCCTCCCAATTGCTCGAGAAACACAACGGCAGCTGTCGCCAAAGCGTAGGCAGTCTCGGCATGCGCCGCCCCGCTTCTGATGTCACGGTTGACCTGTCCGAAGGTCGGGACCGTTCCGGTCATGAGCGCCCAGTTTACATGGAGAGTCCCCAGCCGGTTCCACTCGCCGGCGGCACGAGATGCGTAGCCTTCGTCAAACCAGAGCGGGACCCGTTCCACCTTGCTATGCAGTGCGAGGTGAGCCAACTCATGCTGCATTGTACGGCGAACATTGCCTGTCAGTCTCAAGAAGACCGTATTGGTCGTAGGCAACGC
>CAYTDU010000210.1:0-8342 GCA_964436395.1 uncultured Gemmatimonadaceae bacterium
TGTCTCTAGCTCACTTAGGTACCCTCCAATTAGCTTGGCAATCCGTTCGACCTCGGCCTGCAGTGTGACCTGAGCATCGGTCTCACCTTCCACGGAGCGGCTGTTCGCAGCCATCACCTCGTATTGAGCAACATGCTCCTTCCACTCCTCGTAAGCCGCCACAACATCCGTCACGATTGAACGGACGTATGGGAGGGTGGCGTTTGCCTCCTCGAGTGTGAAGTAGCGTAACGACGACTCTGACATTATCACCTTCCACTGCACCATCCCGAATCGGCCTGCGTGAGCATGCACAAGTCTGCTCCAGCGAGACAACAGAATCAGGCGACGCAGACGGTTCTAGTTGTGTGAAAGGTAACCTGAACCTGAACTCGGCGGTCAGTAGTCCACCGGCCGCAAGTAAGATTCTCCGATAGCGGTGTGGCTGACCATTGCAACGGTAGGCAGGTGGCGTTTCCAATGTGTTTGGTTCAGACGAACATTCACCAACTCGACTTCATCTGAGTCAAACCCCATTGCGACAATCTGCTCCGGTCGATAGCCGCCCAACAGCCAATGGAGAATGCCGTCCGCCCGCGCGTAAGAAATACCCAGATCGGCCTCGTCCGTCTGACCTACGATCAGGTCGGCCGATGGCGGTTTGGTAACGATCTCGTCGGGCACACCAAGATAGCGAGCCAGCTCCCAAACCTGCGTCTTGTAGAGATCTCCCAGTGGGTTGATTGGCGGCGAGTCGTCGCCGTGCCAGGTGAAATACCCGAACAGTCGTTCCGTCTTGTTACCCGACCCGAGCGGCAAGGCGCCGTATTTCGCCGCCAGATCGAACAGTGTGATCATCCGCATCCGCGCCATCACGTTGCCCTTGCGCGTCCCATCCGCCTCATCGTCGACCGTAGCGAGGTATGCGTCAACTGCCGCCGATATGTTCACGGTTTCCAAGCGAATGCCCAGCTGTTGCCCGAGGATCGCCGCATGCTCCAAGCTGTCGGCGCTCGAGGTCCTGTACGGCATTCGGACCCCAACTACGTTGTCCGGCCCCAGCGCTCGCGCGGCCAGCGTTGCGGTCAGCGAGCTGTCGACGCCGCCAGAGAGACCGATCACGACCTTTTCGAAACCCCGCCTGCGCACGACTTCGTCCTCTATGAAGGCTTCGAGCCACCTTGCCGCCAATGCCGGTTCGATGGCGAGTGGATCGGGAGTGTCGGAGTTCTCGAGCACATCGTATTCGCCAGGCGACGGTGCTCGCGGGATTTCCTTACCGTCGGCGGCAGCGAACTCCACGGCATGGGGCTTCTTGCCGGAGGACTCCAAAACGCTCCACAGCTGCACTTCCAAGTCACCCAGAGTGTGATCCTTCGAACGGGCTCGTGATATGGCGTCGAAATCCAAGTCGGATACGATCAGGGCATCTTCGAAGACAGGCGCGCAAACCACCACGTCTCCTCCCGGCGCCACGATTGCCGAGCCACCTTGAAACGCTTTCCCGCCCTCAAACCCTACCGGCTGGGCAACCACCACATATACACCGTGCTCCTCAGCAATGCGACATATCATGCGCTCCCAGGCCCGCGAGCTCGCCGGCCGCGCCGCACCCGAATCGCGCGCGCCCGGATCCGGTCCGATTCCTCTCGCCGGTGCCGCGGAGGGGACCAAGATCGCCTGAGCTCCATCAAGAGCCGCAATGGCGCCGGTGATCGAGTGCCAGGCGTCTTCGCAGATCAGGATGGCCGCTCGCCCCCAGGCGGTATCAAAAGTGTTCACCGCTGGTCCGTGACTCACGAAGCGCTTCTCGTCGAATACTCCGTACGTCGGGAGGAACACCTTGCGGTGCACGTGGCGAATCAGCGGCTCGGTGCCACCGAGTGTCAAGTAGGCCGCTGAATTGAAGTAGCGGTTCTGGAATTCCTCGTAGAACCCAACAACGACGTCGACGGGTGCTGCACCGATAGCCGCATGCATCGCGGCGAGGTCGCTGAGGAGGTCTCCTGCGTTGACCGCGTTTTCACGTACGCCGCCCTCGACGGACAGTCCCGACAAAATCGTCTCAGGAAACACCACTAGATCGGGAGGAGACTCCCAGTTCGCAACGGCGCCGAGCACACTACCAACGCGCTTCAGGTTCTCGGCGTAATTCGCCTTGTCGGGACGTATTTGAGCTGCGGCAACACGGACCGTCATGTCAACTCTACTACTCGTTGCTATTGGGTGGCGAAGGTGAATCGGATCTGCTGTCGGCGGTACCGCCAGTGTCCAGCGGAACGGGGATCACAGCACGCGGATCCTCCCGTTCGGTGGCTCCACCTATCATTCTACCGACTATGGCAGAAGCTACAACCAGCAGAGCGAATAGCGCCGCTCGCACTATTTGTTTCTTCATGCTCGGGTGAAGGCGTCTTTTGAGTTCGACATTTTCTGTGCGAAGAATCGCCTTCTCTGCAGCTTTCTCGATTGACGCTGTTAGATGATCCATGTCGACCGGCTTGGTCAGAAAATTCTCTGCTCCAAGCTGCATCGCCTTCACCGCAATCTCGATCTCGCCCTGACCCGTGAGCATGATCACTACTGCTTCACGCTTTCGAAGTACCTCCAACACTTCCATTCCCGACATCTCAGGCATGAACACATCGAGAATCGTCACGTCGGGACGAACCCGCTCGTGAACGGCGATACCTTCTCTACCCGAGCCAGCCTTGTGGACCTCATGACCCATCTTTTCGTAGTATCTGCCCAGAGCGTTTAGGATGCTCTCGTCATCGTCCACGAATAGAATCTTGCACTTCGCCATTCGGTCCACCTTCCTAGCGCACAGCTCGGTATTTCTCAGACCGATGCTTCAGGTCGACTTTGGTCCATAGTGTATTGCAGATCATTGGCAGTCCGCAAGCCATCCCCAAACGCCCGCGTGTGGAAATATCCGTACACACCATCAACCTGTCC
This sequence comes from uncultured Gemmatimonadaceae bacterium, assembly GCA_964436395.1. Taxonomy (GTDB): domain Bacteria; phylum Gemmatimonadota; class Gemmatimonadetes; order Gemmatimonadales; family GWC2-71-9; genus JBDGYW01. The sequence continues at coordinate 2,938 of CAYTDU010000210.1, forward strand.
ACAGAGGCGCTCCAACGTTACCTCCAAGTGTGCGGTCGCTGCGTCCGCGATCACGTCACCCTCCGCAGGCGGTCTTTGATTGGGCGCAGTGTTCCACCTTACATACGCAAAATCCGCACTCGGCCTTTCCGTCAATTGCGTCATGTGTGTCGCGGGAATCCAACGGCTCGTCCCGGTAACGAAGGCCACGTTTCTGCTAGCTAGCAGTTCGTGAATTTCGTACGTGCACCAGCCCCAATGTTTCAATTCCAACGCCCAGCTGAAATCAGATGGCAGATTGGCGATGAACCTGCGGAGCGTAGCATCGTTCTCTTCGTCCCTGCGAAAACCTGCTGGAGCAATCAGCAGAAGGGGCCCCAGAGTCTCTCCCAACAATGATATACGGTTCAGGAACCTCTTCAGCAGACCTCCACCCGGAGCAAAACGCTGCACGTGAGTGATCTGCTGAGGCACTTTGGGCGAAAAGGTAAACTCCGACTCGACGCTCGCGCGCCAGTGACGCACCACCGGTTCCGGAGGCAACCCGTAAAAGGTGTCGTCAATTTCGACTGCAGGAAAACGCGTCGAGTACTGGTTGAGCCAGCGAGAGGAGGGGATGTTGGTTGGGTACGCACGACCAACCCACTCCTCGTGGTGCCAACCCTGCATGCCCAGTTTGAGGTTCGCGATCACGTGCTTGCGGTCAGACTGCCGTTCGATGCCAGTACATGCGCATCTCGGTAATCTTGCCCTCTTCCGTCTCACAAAAAAGTGAACCACGAACGTCTATCATCTGCCCGGTCCTGCGGCGACGGAAGGTGCATTTGTACTCGGTGGAAAACCAGGGACCAGCAGCAAAGATCTCACCAAAGCGGAACTGGACCTCCGCCTGCTCGACAGGAACGTCTTTCCAATACTCCGAGATTGCCACTTTGCCCCTGAGAGGCTCGTCGAACGGAGACGCCATGAACACCGCATCGTCAGAGAACACCTCGGTGATCTCTTCCGGCAACCCTTGTTCCCACGCCTTCCCAAATTGCTCAATCATCCCGCTGTAGACGGTCCTCAACTCTTTCCAGTCCGTCACTAACACCCCTCGTTCGAGTTGTCATCAAGGTTAGGCCTAAACGCGTTTGCCCGCCAGTGTAAGCACACGATTTGCATCGTTGTTTGAAACATTGTCACTCGTGTGAACCGCGCAGCGACAAGCCGGTGGTTGCGCAGGTGCGGAAATAACCGCATGGTAGGATGGGTAAAAACCCGGAGGAATTTTATGACGGCTGGACAGGTCAAGGTCGCGGTCATTGGAATGGGCGAAGCGGGTCGCGGTTGGGCAGCCTTGTGCGTGGCCGCGGGATGGCCGGTAGCCATATACGACAATGAGGCCCACTCGCTTCATGAAGCCCCAGGAGATGTTTCGGCTCGAGCACGCTCACTCATTGAACTTCAGCGTGCCTCAGCGGTTGACGTCGAGTTGGGGATCAAATTTCTGAAGGTTGGACGCAGCCTGCTCCAAGCGTGCGGCGATGCCATCTGGGTAATAGAGGCTGTTCGAGAGGATCTCCGCGTCAAGCAAAAGTTGTTCGAAAACATCGAATCCGTTGCGGGCAAGGCGAGGATAGTCAGCAGTTCCTCAGCCAGCTTTGCGTCCAAAGACGTCGCAGCCCGCTGCCTCCGCCAGGAGCGTTGTCTCGTTGCACACCCGATCCACCCTGTGGAACTGATACCACTCGTAGAGTTGGCTCCAAGCCCCAGTACGGACGCGGCGCTAATCGAACTACTCAAGGGGTGGTTGAGAGCGCTGAGGCGCATACCGGTGATTGTCAAGAAACAAGTACCGGGCAACGTGGCCGACCGAATCGCGGCCGCAGTGTGGCGCGAAGCGATCAATTTGGTATTGTCCGGCGTTATTGACGTCGACGACCTAGATCGTGCGGTCTCACTCGGCCCTGCACTCGGTTGGGCCGCGGCGGGGCCTCACCTTTCGTACAGCCTGGCTTCTGGGAAGCAGGGGTTGGAGGGCTACCTGCAACGCGTTCTGCACACCTACGAGACCACTTGGGCAGATCTCGCGAGTTGGTCGCGATTGGACCCCGACCAACAACACAAGCTAGTGCACGCAATCGACCGCGCTTACCGAGACACGATCGCAAAGATTCGCCCCGCCCGAGACAGGAGGTTGGCTGGGATTCTGAGAGGCCTGGAACAATCCAAGCATAGGAAGAGTGAAAGACCGATCGGATTGCCCAACGACGGGGACGTGGCGGAAACGCAGTAGGCTAACTCAACCCGCGGTGTTGCCCAAAACGTCGCAGAAGAGCGAGCGCGCCAGGTCGTACCCGATGACATGCTCGCGTCCAGGAGTTCCGGCGATCTTGATGTTTATGGGCCCCTGAAACGCCTGGCGGCTCAGCACCTTGAAAGAGACTCCCGGTTTCAGTTCCAACGACGACAGAAAACGGAGCCGCTCGGGGTTTTTGTCACTGACCATCTTCAGTTCGACCAACTCGCCAACACCGATGTCAGTCAGCGGCACACACTCAGGGGTTTCCACCGTACCGTCTTTGGTTGGAATCGGCGCGCCATGCGGATGATATTGAGGATTTCCCAACGCCATCACCATACGCTCGATCAACTCATCGGACGCAGCGTGCTCGAGTCGCTCGGCTTCCTCATGCACGGAATCCCAATCGTATCCCAGCTTCGTGGCCAAGTATGTCTCGAGCACCCGATGCCTTCGGATCACATGCAGAGCTGCACGGTGCCCCACGCGAGTGAGCGTCACACCGTGATACGGCACATGCTCTACCAGACCCGACTCGGCCAGCCTCTTCAACATCCCGCTAACCGAGGGTGGCGCCACACGGAGCCGCTCGGCTATTGCGCTAGTCTGAGCCGGGTTTCCATCCAACCCGAGCTTATAGATCGTCTTGAGATAGTCCTCCGCCGATGGCGTCAGACCAGAGGGCTGCACCGTTAGACTCAACAGGCGTCTCCAAAATTAAGGTCGCCTTAATTTTGGTGTTATCGCTGGATTCAGCAAGAGTCGCCGCTTGAGTCAGCGACATAACTCAATGAATGAGTTGAGGATACGTTCAGTTAATCCCCACACGACATGTGGTCCGACCAAGAAAGCCGGCACGTTGATAACGGTGTCCGCCACCGTCACTTGCGAGGAACTCGCCTGCTGAGGAAGGTCCGAGAACCGCACCCACAGATGCAGGTCAACCTCTTCATTTGGCACCACTTCGGGCTTGTCTGCAACCAGAAAGACGAAGGGGCGCACGACGAGTCTCGGCAAACCCGGTCCTAGAGGACGGATATCGTCCAATTGCCCCAGAACCTCCGCGTTGTGTAACTCTATCCCTGTCTCCTCGAGCGTCTCTCTGCTCGCGGTTTCGATGAGATCGCCATCCAGTGATTCGCGCCTACCTCCCGGAAACGCCATTTGCCCTGACCATGGATCGTCATCTCGTTGAGCCCTCTTGATCAGCAAGATATCCGGTTCACCCGTACCGCAGTCGGCCAAAACTGCCGCCACGGCAGCTTCTCCATCTCCCACATCTTCGAGTTGCCGTGGTGTGTGCGTAGAAAGGCTGTGCCTGACGGTTCTTAGAGTTGTCAATCGATGCCTCAGCTCATGTTTCGATGTGGAACTATCTTGACCCTGTGTTAGTAGTAGACCGGCAGTGAACCTGTTGGGAGCCAGGGACTTGCACACATCAATATATTAGTGGCATAGCTGGGCAGCACTTTGAACCTTAACAGAACGGACAAGCGGAGGTACCCATTAAGAATCTGAGTGTCGGGCTATTTGCTTTGGTGACCGTTGCGGCGGCCGGATTGTTTCTGCGGCGCGGTCGCCTCGAACCCCGTAAACGCGCACTTCGAAGAAAAACAATCGATGTAGACCGGCTCTACGCAGCCGGCATGTGAGCCCCAGGACTAGGGCCCCTTGCGGGGCCCTTTGTCAGAACAGGTGCCTCGAGAACCAACCCAGCGTTTGATCCAGAGCATAGTCCAGCTGCCCCACCGCGCTGAACGTGTGATTGCCACCATCAAATACTCTCAATGACGCATCCGTAAGGGTTGCGGCTCCTTGGAGCTGCTCCCCCTCCGACACCGGAACGAAATCGTCGGCCTTCCCATGGAGAATCAGCCACGGCGCACCTACACGGCTCGCCGCGCTTGTTATATCCAAGAATTCCGCGTGCATCTGTATGTTATCGAGCATCTCCGTACCGAAAACCAGTTGGTCCCCATTGTTTTCCCCGGGAGGTACGCGAACACCGCTTTCGCGCCACTCGTCCAAGGTCTCGGAATCCCATCGGTTCACATGCGATATCGCCGCCCAGGTCACAAGCGACATCACCGCTGGGTTTTCTGCCGCGTGGAGTACGGCCGCTCCCCCCCCCCTGCTGTAACCGTACAGCCCGTACGTGGGCAATGCCACCAGCCCTTCTACTAGTGCACCTTTGGAAAGCGCCTTGCAGACCGTATCGACATCCTTCAAGTCATTTGAGAATGTGCTACGTGCGAACCGCTCCGGCTCTGCGAATCCGTCACCGTCTGCACCCACGCCACTGCCAGAAAAATTGAACGATATGGCGGTCATTCCGGCACGCGCTAGCCTCTCGGCGAGCTGCGGGAAAAACCCCCAGTCCTTGGCCCCCTTGAAGCCGTGGCAGAGTACCACCGCCGGCCGGCCGCTGCCGTCGCCCGCGGTTCTCACGTCTCCGCGCAGAGGCCCTCCATCGGCACCAATCAACTCGAACTTCTCGGTCCTGGCTGTAGACATTGGGCGTTTTGACCTCCCACGGGAACACAGGTTAGCTTTCTGGTCCACCTACTCTGGACATCGAACTTAGATGGGTTTAGCCGCACGTCCAACCAAACCGGCCCTGGCCGCCATCGGCCGTTCGCTGGAAGAAAAACGCGACGACCTGATTGTACAGTGGGCAGATTGGCTGATGCGGCGCATGAGCCAGGTTCCTGTGGTAGACAGGCCGCTCATCGAGCGCCAACTCGCCCTATTGCTCGACATCGTAATTGAAATGGCTGGGCCTCTCCGGCGACAGATCGAAGAGCTATGGTTCGACTCGTGCGACGCATACGGGCGGACCGCTGCCGCAAGGGGGTTGGCGGCCGGAGAAGTCGTAGAAGAGATCCAGCACCTTAGGGAGCTGTTGATTCACAACCTCTCCGATGTGATTGCCGCTTTGCCCGCCAGACAGCTCATGGCTGCAGTAGTCCGTCTCAATCGCTCTCTCGACCGAGGCATTGCGCACGCTGTTGTTGGTTACACAGATGTCTTGGTCGAAACGCTGCTGGAACAACGAGGTGTCGTGTTGGACGCGTCGCAGCCGGGTTCCAATCCAGTAAACCAACGCTTGGATCAGCTCGAAGAGGAGCTGGCAACGTTCAGG
>CAYTDU010000211.1:0-8311 GCA_964436395.1 uncultured Gemmatimonadaceae bacterium
GAGAAGGAACTGCAGAAGGCGTTCGACGCACGCAAACTCGAACAACTGGCCAAGAAGGCTTTGGTGGTATGGCCATATCATGTGCCGGTTGGCGGTATAGGCAATGCGCTCGATCCGGAGCTGTGGTCGGCCGTGTTCTGGCATTCGATCGCGCGTCGTTATCAACCCACGCTGTTGACCAAAGGCAACATTCCAGAGACGGAACACTACTCGATCGTCCGGCCGGAGGTGGCCGTGGACGATGCTGGGCACGGCGATCTGAGCCACGAGTTTCTCGTGATGCTAGACAGTTACGACTACGTCATTGTGGCCGGTGAGGCCGAGACTCACTGCGTGCTGGAAACCGTGGGCGACCTTGTGGATTTGGTTGGCGAAGACACGGGCCGATTGAATCGAATATTCATCCTGCGAGACTGCATGTCGCCAGTGGCTCACCCGGAAATCGATTTCCATGCGATGGCGGTCGAACAGTTCACCGCGTGGGAGCGCATGGGGCTGAGGATGGTGGACAGTACCGAAGCACTGGAGTTTCTCAAATGAAGGAACGCCTCCCGACGCACGTTTTCGACCTGCCGATCCAGGAGATACGGCGCGGCTACCGGAGCGACATCTATTTCTGGCGCGAGAAGGTGGCGCTCGAGACTCACGACCTGCACCCGCGCGTCACGATGCAGGTGTTTCAGAAGGGCCACGCAGTGCTGTGCGGTATCGATGAGGCAATCGCGGTCTTGAGAGTTGCCGCCGGCCGTTACCAAGACTACGACAAGGCGTACAAGCTGTTCGACCGGCTGCTGGAAAAAAAACGGGAGGCACGTGAGGTCTTTCTCACCGACAAGAAGGCGTACCTGGAGGCGGTGAGAGGACGCGTCGCGCTGTCGGAGGAACTCGACGCGCTGTGGGAAAGCGGTTTCAACGATCTGGAAATCGAGGCTCTCCATGATGGAGAAAAAGTGAAGCCGCTTGACGCCGTACTGCAGATTACTGGCGACGCGAGCCTTTTCGCGCATCTGGAGACCATTTACCTGGGCATCCTGGCGCGCCGCACCCGTGTGGCCACGAACGTGGCCAATGTCGTTGAGGCTGCAAACGGCAAGAACGTGCTGTTTTTTCCGGCTCGGTTCGACCACTGGGCGGTGCAGGGTGGGGACGGATACGCGGCCCACATCGGCGGGGCGCACGGCGTCTCGACGGAGGCGCAGGGAGAGTGGTGGGGAGCCCGGGCGGCCGGAACGGTGCCGCACGCGCTCATAGCAGCCGTCGGAGGCAACACGGTCGAAGCGGTAACGATATTCGGCGAGACCTACCCCGACGTGAACCTCGTGGCGCTAGCAGACTTCGACAACGACAACATCGGAACCGCCCTCGAATGTGCGAGGGTTTTGGGTGACAGACTCTGGGGTGTGCGGCTGGACACCGCGGAGAACATGGTGGACAAGTCGATCGTGCCGCGCATGGGAGAGTTCAAACCGACCGGTGTGGTGCCGGAACTCGTGTTCCTGATGCGCGAGGCCCTGGACAAGGACGGTTTCGAGCACGTGAGGATCATCGTTTCAGGCGGATTCGATCCGACGAAGATTGCGGCGTTCGAGGAACTCGGCGCGCCGGTGGATGCCTACGGCGTCGGCAGCGCGTTGCTTCGCGGCGCCTGCGACTTCACCGCGGATGTCGTATTGCTCGACGGCAAACCCTGCGCGAAGGCCGGGCGGAGCTTTCGGAAAAACGAGAGGTTGGAACGAGTTGTGGGAGGGTAGGAGGGGAGTGCAGAGTGCAGAATGCAGAGTGCAGAATGGAGAGTGGAGAGTGGGGACGGGTAAAGAAATTCGGTTGATGGTGTTTGTGGAAGTGCCGCATTTTCCCTGGGGAAACTGCCGGTTTTGTGGGTTAGTTCGCATGCACGGACTCTCAACATGCGAAATCCCCGTGTTGCGGTGCACCAATCCGCCGGTTCGGAGGCAGGCGTCGGCAATGCACGAACTGCACGCGCACATGGGGGATCCGACCGAAAAGCGTGGTCGTCCGAATCGTCACGCCGCGACCAATTGATAGCGGATAGCGCTCATGGAAGAAGGCAAAACAACAAGACGTGTTGGATTCCTGGTGGCTCTGATTGTTACAGTAACGAGCCCGAGTTGTGCAGTTGGTCAAAATGCGACGCTTCCTGAGAGCTTCGACTGGGCTGAACGGGGCATAATGACCCCCGCAAAGGACCAAGGTGACTTCGGCACATGCTGGGCATTCGCTTCGGTCGGTTTGCTGGAAGCGCTGATCAAGTGGGAGACCGGATCGGAGTTGGACCTCTCCGAACAGTATCTCATAAGCAACATCGACGGCATCGGACCTTTCCTGGCCATGGAGTTTTTGGAGGCGAATGGTGTCGTGCGTGAGAGCGACCTTCCATATAGGGGCGACACATCGTCAGTGAACACCAATCTCCCCGGGGAGTTCTTCTTGGGAGGACACGGTGTGACCAACGTGCACATTCTGGCTCCCGTTGAAAGAGTGGCGACGATCAAGCGAATCATCTACGAACACGGCCCGGTCGTAACCACCATGAACCTCATGGATGACTTTAGATATCACCGAACCGGTGTGTACGTATACGACGGTGTTTCACCGGAGCAACCGGGCGGGCACATTATCCTCATAACGGGATGGGTGGATGACGCATCGGTTGTGAACGGCGGTTATTGGATCATCAAGAACTCCGCCGGAAGTTCTTGGGGAGAAAACGGCTATGGCAAGGCCGCGTACGGCCAGGCGGGCATAGATGATTTTTACGTCATACATGGCTTCCTGGGGATGGGTCGCGGCAACTAGGCGCTCTTATCGATCACACACCTTCCTGTTGCCACTTTTCTGTCTCGAGAGTCGGCACAAGGTCATCGCCGGGCTGACCGATTCACCTGGCGGGACGTGCCCCATGGTGGCAGCTTACTGATCAGCTAGACGCTATGGATACTCCACCAAGTCGGAGGGCAGTGATCATGTCCCGCATTCCCGTATTGTCGTTCGCGCTATCACTATCGGTCGGGATCGTCGGCTGCACTGGCGACGCAGCGCGCGACGTCACCCAGTACAGTGTCGCCCAGTTTTACGAGAACGACCAGTACTTCGGAGCCTCGTTCTCCCACGACAACGCTCGGATTCTCGTGTCGTCGAACCGCTCCGGCGTGTACAATGCGTGGGCGTTTCCGGTCGAGGGAGGTGAGCCCGAACAGCTCACCACTTCCACTGACTACGCGGTCTTTGCCTCGTCATTCTTTCCAAACGACGGGCGCCTGTTGTACTCGAGCGATCAGGGTGGCAACGAGCTGAGTCATGTCTATGTGCGCGCCATTGACGGCGCTGTTACCGACCTCACGCCTGGCGAGAACCTCAATGCCAGCTTTGCGGGCTGGTCCGATGACGACGAGACTTTCTTCGTGCAGTCGAACGAGCGCAACCCACAGGCATTCGATGTCTACGAATACGCGACCGACGATTACGCGCGCACCATGTTTTATCGGAACGAAGAGGCGCTGCAACCGGGGCCGATCTCGCCTGACAAACGCTACATCGCCCTGGTCCGGTCTTACACCACTTCGAATACCGACATAATCCTGCACGACCGTCAGTCGGGCACTAGTGTCAACATTACGGAACACTCAGGCGACGTCTCCAATACACCCGCCGATTTTACGCCGGACGCGTCGGCATTGCTGTTCACCACGAACGCGGGGAGCGAGTATTCGGCGCTCGAGAGCTACGACCTCGCCACCGGAGCGGTCACCACGCTGCTAGCCCCCGACTACGAAGTGCTCGGCGGTGGCTACTCCCGAAGCGGCAACTACCTGGTGGTGGTGACCAACGAGGAGGCGCGGCTACAGGTGCGGGTTTACGAAACCGCCACGATGACAGAGGTGCAGGTTGAAGGCATGCCCGACGGCCTCGTGACCGGCTTCGGCATCTCACGGGATGACAGCCATGTGGGATTCTACAGCTCCGACGGTTCCACACCCGCCGACCTCTGGGTCGGACCCATGGAGGGGCCGCTAACCAGGCTCACCGATGCCCTCAGCGCAGACATCAACCGCGAGGACCTGGTCAAGCCCGAGCATGTCTGGTTCGAGTCTTACGACGGGACGCAGATTCCCGGCCTGCTCTACAAGCCGCATCAGGTGTCGAGTGCGGCACCGGCACCCGCACTCGTTGTGGTGCACGGAGGCCCCGGGGGCCAGGCAATGGTGGGCTACTCACCACTCAAGCAGGTGTTGGCAAACCATGGTTACGTGCTGTTCGACATCAACAACCGCGGAAGCTCGGGTTACGGCAAGACGTTCTACAAGATGGACGACAGGCAACACGGGGAGGCCGATTTGGGTGACGTCGTAGCCAGCAAAACGATGCTCGCAGCCACCGGTTACGTAGACACGACTCGGATCGGCATCATCGGCGGCAGCTACGGCGGTTACATGGTACTCGCGGCGCTGACGCTCGCGCCCGACGAATTTGCGGTCGGCGTGGACCTGTTCGGCATCTCCAACTGGCTACGCACGCTCAATAGCGTTCCGCCGTGGTGGGAGTCGTTTCGCGAAGCTCTCTATGAGGAGATGGGTGACCCCGCCACCGACAGCGTCCGGTTACACCGGATCTCGCCGCTTTTCAATGCGGACAACATCCGGGCGCCACTCATGGTGTTGCAGGGTGCGAATGACCCGCGCGTGTTGCAGGTGGAATCGGACGACATCGTTGCGGCGGCCCGGGCGAATGGCGTGCCGGTGGAGTACATCGTGTTTCCCGACGAGGGGCACGGATTCGTGAAGAAGGAGAACGAGATCCGCGGCTACTCGGCTGTCCTCGAGTTCCTCGAGACGCACCTGAAGGGGGCTGCGTCGAATTGATGAACGAAGCTGTTGAATGATGTAGTCGGAGAGTGTACGCCACATACTCTCCAAAATAGATCTTCCAAGGAGGTTGTGTCCGCATGGCAAGAACCACGTATCACATGTCACCTTGGTGTGCCTCGTTGATCGGCGTTTTGGCGCGGTTCCGTTTCGCTGCGGCGTTCACCGCCGTGGCAGTTTTGTCGGCGGCTCATGCCCAAGCGCAGATAACCACTCCCAAGGAACATTTTGGCTACGACATAGGTGACGACTATTTTCTGGCCACCTACACACAGTTCGAATCCTACGTTCGCAGACTGGCCGACGAATCGCCGCGTTTGGTGCTGGAGGAGATGGGCCAGAGCTCCGAAGGTCGACCACAGCTCATGGCGATAATCACGGCGCCCGAGAATCACCGCAGGCTCGCTCACTACAAGGAGATCTCACGGCGCCTGGCAATGGCCGAAGACCTCACCGATGAGGAGGCCCGCGCGTTGGCGGATGAAGGCAGAGCAGTCGTGTGGATCGACGGAGGGCTGCACGGAGCAGAGGTCGCCGGTACGCACCAACTGCCGGAGCTGATATACCGAATGGTCAGCCAGACGGACCCGGAGACCATGCGGTTTCTCGACGACGTGATTCTGTTGGCCGTGCACGCCAATCCTGACGGTATGGAGCTGGTATCGAGTTGGTACATGCGGCCCGAGGAGCCAACGGAGCGGTCTACACTGGGCCTTCCGACACTCTACCACCACTACGTGGGGCACGACAACAACCGCGACGCGTACATGAACAACCTGGCCGAAACCGAGAACATGAGTCGCGTGCTCTATCGGGAGTGGTTCCCCCAGATCATGTACAACACGCACCAGCCCGGGAACAATGCACCAGGGACGGTTGTGTTCGTACCTCCGTTCCGCGATCCGTTCAACTACAACCTCGATCCGTTGGTGATCATGGGCATCGAGGGAGTCGGGGCGGAGATGCACGCCAGGCTCATAGCGGAAGACAAGCCCGGCTCGGGTATGCGGTCGGCCTTCCATTACTCGACATGGTGGAACGGCGGCCAGAGGACCACGCCATACTGGCACAACATGATCGGGTTGCTCACGGAAATCGTTGGGAACCCGACACCGGTGGAGATTCCGCTCTTACTAGATCGCCAGCTGCCGCACACCGACATTCCCTATCCCGTGGAGCCCGGTCCGTTCTCCTTCCGAGAAGCCATCGAGTACTCCATAACTCTGGACCGGGCTGTGCTGGACTATGCGTCCCGCAATCGAGACAAACTGCTCTTCAACATTTATCGCATGGGGAAGAACTCCATTGAGCGAGGTAGCCGAGATCACTGGACGATCCACCCCCAGCGGATTGAGGCGGTCGAAGCGGCGGGTGCCGGCGCAGCGGGGAACGTGGGCCGTGGTCGCGGGGGGCTGCCGATTCATCTGTACGAAGACGTTCTCCACGACCCGGATCACCGCGACCCGAGGGGGTACATCCTGCCGGCGGATCAGGCGGATTTGCCGACGGCCACCAAGTTCGTGAACACTCTCATAAAGAGCGGTATCGCGATTCACCGAGCGACCGCCGATTTCCGCGTTGGCGGCAAGACCTACCCGAGTGGGTCGTACGTGGTGAAAACGGCGCAGGCATTCAGGCCGTTCGTTATCGACATGTTCGAGCCCCAAGATCACCCCAATGACTTCGCGTACCCGGGTGGCCCGCCCATTGCGCCGTATGATGCTACCGGCTGGACTCTGGCATTCCAGATGGGGGTGGAGTTCGACCGCATTCTCGACGGGTTCGACGGTCCTTTCGAGAAGATCGAGGGGTTTGCAGAAATGCCGCTCGGTACAGTCTCGAACGCTGAGGGTGCCCGCGGCTTCTTGTTGAGCCACGACTATGTGGCCGCCTTCGTGGTTACGAACCGGCTCATGGAGAGCGGCGAGAATGTTTACTGGCTGACTCAACCGGTGAGTGTGAACGGTGAAGAGTATCCGGCCGGCACCATCTACATCCGTTCCAGGCGCGGGACGGCGGGTCGCTTGGAGCGAATGGCCTCAGAGTTGGGGGTCAGTTTCGAAGGGGTGTCCGCGATGCCACGCACCGAAGCCCTTCAACTGGACGATGTGCGCGTCGGTCTTTGGGACCAGTACGGCGGCTCGATGGAGTCCGGTTGGACTCGATGGCTGTTCGAGCGGTTCGAGGTCCCGTTCGAAATCGTCTACCCGCCCAGGCTGGATCGGGGCAATCTGAAGCGTGACTTCGATGTACTGATCTTCCCTACGGGAGCGATCCCGGTAGCGGCTACGGTAGCTTACGACAACCGCTATTCCACGCAGGACTTCGACCCGAACACAGTTCCCGAAGAGTACCGAGATCGACTCGGCCAGGTGAGCACCGACGTCACGGTTCCTCGACTCAGGCGGTTCCTGGAGGACGGCGGCACGATCATCACAATCGGGGCATCGGGCAGCCTGGGCATGCACCTCGGCCTACCGGTCGGCAACCATTTGGTGGACTCCGATGGACGCCCGCTTCCGGCAGAAGAGTACTTCATTCCGGGCTCGATTCTGAAGGCACGGGTAGACACTGCCAATCCGCTGGCCTACGGCATCGACGAACGCGTCGACATGATGTTCAACCGCAGTCCCGTGTTCCGGCTGGAAGCTGGAGCGGAGGATCAGGGCGTACGTCGCGTAGCGTGGTACGATTCGGAAACACCGCTCAGGAGCGGCTGGGCGTGGGGTCAGCAACACGTCAGGAACGGTCTTGCCGCAATCGAGGCGGACGTGGGTGACGGCAAGCTGTACATCTTCGGCCCCGAGGTGCTGTACCGCGCGCAACCGCATAGAACGTTCAAGTTAGTGTTCAATGGGATTTGCCTGGCAACCGCCAAGGAGGCGACAGCGAACTAGATATTGGACGCGGTTTGGCGAGACATTCGCCGATAGGGATCCCATCTCCGCCCACGAACAGTTTGCGGGAAGGCTTGAAGGCACAGGCGAATGCCGTCATTCTAGGGCAGGGAGTGTGTCTCGCCTGTCGCGAAATGCTCAGCCAAGTCGCATTTGTGGACTAGCGGAACCGCGTATTTACCTCCAAACTGCCATTAGGCGTCAGGGGGGCAATTCACCGGCTGACGACGCGTGGTGACTGTCACTCATCGGGATTCGTGTACGACAAGGATTACAACATGACGTCCAGGACGTTCCCGGGCTCCGACGCCATTAGCAACAACTACACATCCATCTCCACCAGGAGTAAAACGAGTACTTCTGCGGACTTCAACGAGAACATCTGGCACGCGATGTAGCATGACGATGTCGGGCGGATTCTGAGGCACATGTACTTGGAGACGCAGTCGTTCGAGTCGCGGAAGTTCACGTACAACGGGCTGGGTCACGTGGTTGGAGACACGTCGTACACTTGGCGCGGCACTCAGGACT
>CAYTDU010000212.1:0-8300 GCA_964436395.1 uncultured Gemmatimonadaceae bacterium
AAAACTTTCCAGGCCCCGCCCAACGGAAGCGAGGATAAAGACCGACTAGAGGATCGTCAGAGTTCTGCGTATTGATAACCCGCGCCAAAGCTTAGATACGTAGTGTGCGATCCTTCGCTTTCCATTGATTCGAAAAGCGTCCTCAGAAGTGTGTCTTCGCCGATCCCATGTGAATCCACCATCGAGTTCCGCAGGTAGACGGGGAGGGCGCGCGCAAAGCGACATTTCTGGTGCAGCCGTGACGGCATCAGCTCCGGTTTCGTCCATCAATTGTGCCACGAAGTTGTCAACGGTGACGTAATCTGTGTACAGAGAGATCTGTTCGTACGATTCGGGATAACCACCGAAAAGCCCCAGTTGGTCCTCGAGGATGACTGAGTTCAGATCTCGGACGAAGCTGAGATGCGCAACGTCCAGCCCCACCAGAGCACCCTCAAGAGCCTCGCGGGTTACTCGATTGAATCTTGGATCCAAGGTCCTATAGACGTCCCGCAGCCAATCGAGTTCGTGATTGACAGACTGATCTACTTCGGCGCCATCTCGGTCGTCTAACATCTCGTCTCGGTTACCTGCGCATTTGCGCCATGGGAATTTTCACCGCGCTGGCGGCCCGGCAGACGTGGCAAACTGATGTCGTTTGCCGTAGTCCCGTAGCTCTGCGTCCCCGCCTTTCGACAGGTTTGCTCTGAGACAGCAAAAGAGCGAGCCTGGAGGCTCTCGACGTCAAACTATCGCTCAACTCGACTCGCGGCTGTGACTTCAGTCACGGTATCGTGGTCACAGCCTTCGTGGTTCCCTTGCCGATCTTGTTTACGTTTGAGGGCGTGAAATGACGAACACCGGAAACCTCAGTAGCTTGATACGATGAATATCTCTGATTCGATTCACATCCCGGTCATCTCCTGGATCATCAACAACCGGTGTAACTACCGTTGCGGCTATTGCTACACGAGTGGAGCGAACACCAATCGGCCCGAGTACTCTGAACAAGAGCTGAGATCGCTCTTTTCCAGTGTAGCAACCGTTACGCCCACGACACTATATCTGTCTGGAGGCGAACCCCTCTTGGACAAGAACCTGGTCTCGTTCGTCAGAAATGCGCGCCAGACCCGCTTCGATTCTATCTGGGTTTGCTCGAACGGTTCCCTGTTGACCGACGGTGTCGTCCAGGAGTTGAAGTGTGAAGGCGTCGCTGGATTCAGTATCAGCCTCGACCACACCATCCCTCAGTTGATGGATCTCATAACTGGCTCTCCCGGATCTCATGCGGACGCAATCGGCGCGCTGCAAAAAGTCAAGAAGGCCGGCCTCAAGGCTCAACTCACGATCACCTTACTGCGCCAAAACCTGAACGTGATACCTGACCTGATACGCACCGGCATGGACCTCGGCGTCGATACGATCGAGTTCAAGCGATACCGGCCGGTCGCAGCGCAAGGAGAGAAAGACAAATTCTCACTGCATCCGGAGGAGAACCGCAGAATCCTCCACGAGATATTCCAGTTCGCTCAGCAGAACAGAAGCTTGAACTTCTTCGTTCACGATCCACTTTACGGCATCGAGTTCTATGACCGGCTCGAGCAGGCCTCCGATCTGGATTCTTTCCAACAACTATCGCAATCCACTGGATGCCTTGCCGGAAATCAGTGGATCGGCATCGATCCCTTCGGAGACGTCGCCCCATGTCCTCTTCTGCTGTATACAAGTATGACGATTGGCAACATCAGAGAGCGGCAATTGAGCGAGATCTTGCTGGCTTCAGAGGCGATCGCGGCTCTGCGAGACACCAAAGACCATGAGGGTCGCTGCAAGTACGGTGTTTTGTGCGGGGGATGTCGAACGCATGCCAGGATAGAAACGGGTGACTACCGTCAGAAGGATCCGATGTGTCCCTACGAAGACTACCGTTGTCCCACTACCCTTTGACGCTCCCTTCCGGTTCGTTCGCGATGCTACTGCGCCGCTGTTTATCGATGCGTAGCTCGCTGTAGAATCCGTCCGGTCCGAGCTCCGGAAATCGACCGAGCTGCCCAAGAGCGAGGCGCGCGTCCTGACATGCGTGGCACGCCGAAACGTAGCCCCTTGGATCGGGTTCGAAGTTCACTTCGGAGCGCGCGAACTCGATGAGACCTGGAAGCCCCTTGCTCACCAGAATGCGGCTGATCGGCCACTGCGCCAGCTCGAAATCCCTAAACCATACGGCTACCCCATCGGGGATTGGGTAGGTCAAGCCACCACAATAGCCAGTATGGATCCGCTTGCTCGGGTCGAGGTGCCAGCTACCGCTCTGGAGCAGTCTCGAGTCGCATTCCTCATGTAACTCGTCGATCGGCCGTAGCGGCAGATACGGCTTGAGGGTTTCAGGCGCCCTTCCGCCCAGATTGAGTGGCAGTACCTGCTCGGAGATTCGCCGCATCAAGTAATCGGCCCCAAGGGCAGCGACAACGTCTTCGAACGAGACCCTCTCGTCGGCACAAACACGCTCAACGTCCTCGAGCAAGTCGAGATTGTTTACGATCAGGCCTCCCGCGCCGAAGATTCCTTCGCACAGGCGAAGGAATCGCCGTGCCCTCTGCGGAGCGATGAACGCTTGGTGAAACGGGCCAACTGAGATCAGCAACCGCTCTACACCCACGGATCGCAGCATCAACAGACGCTCGGCGGCCTCGCGTGACGATTTGACCCAGCCTCCGGCAGTTTCCACGAAATCGAGCCGATAGCCAGCATCGAGCACAGTCTTCGCCGCAGACACCAGCAAGGGAAAGACGAGAAAGGGCTCGCCGCCGCTCAAGTGAATCGATGGTCGCTCGAAGCCGAGTTCGTCGAGATCGCGGACAAGGTTGTCCAGATCGCTTTCTTCCAACGTTTCCCGTCTGTCTGGACTGCACAGATAGATGCAGTGTCCGCATCTTGCCGTGCACCTCGAGGTTAGCAAAATCCCGAGGTGCTTTGGTGCGGCTGGGGATGCAATCATGATTGTGCACCGTTGGCGGCGGGAACAGACTCCTCGATCACGCGCAGCCCCATCTGCTCATCCAACTCGATGCGCTCACGGATTCCCTTGGCAGCCAGCTCGAGTACTCTGTACTCGCAGTACGGGTTGTTTCCGGGTTTGCCAAACAGGGCCTGGCTCGATTGTACGCAGCCTCCGTGGCACGACCTAGCGTGCACACACTCTCCGCAGAATCCCCACAGCCTCTTCTCCGAACGATTGCGAGTCCAGTCGAATTCCGCGTTGCACTCCCAAATCTCCCGAAGGCTGAGTCTTTTGACATTGCTCCGACGCGTGCCGATGCCCGACTCGCAACTCGCGCAGCCTTTGACGCCTCCGCCTGCCTCGATCGCCAGGTAGCTCAAGCCCTGTTGGCAGCCGGTGGAGTCCACCGATGTTGTGTCGGACCTGAGCGCGCGAATGCGTTCGGTATTGTAGCCGATGTTGTTCCCCAGCTTGACGGGAACCCCCTGGCGCGTCGCCTCGTTCTTGATCCGAACCAGAGTGTCCACTGCCTCCGGAAGCTCGTACGGCTGTAGTACCATCTCCAGATGTGAGCGCGCCCGTCCGAAGGGCTCCGTGAGTTGAGCGTGCCAGAGGTGGATGCCCATCATAAACAGCAATTTCGTCAACGTCTCTAGCTCACTCAGATTGCACCGGTTAACCTGCGTGGAGATACCGCAAGGTATGCCGAGGGCGCGCACTCTATCGAGGCATCCCAGTATCCCCGCAAAGCTCCCAACGCTATTCCGCAGTTCGTCGTGCGTTGTCTCGAGACCGTCTATGGAGAGCATTACGTGCGAGAGTCTGTCTCCAGCCGCTCTGACAACATCATCGATAGGCAGTCTTGGGCTTCCCGAGGTCAGGGCGATGTTGATGCCTCTTGCGGCGATCGCCTCCACTATCTCGAGAAAATCGGAACGGAGGTGCGCTTCACCACCGAAGAGATGTACGTGCTTCACGTCCATCGCGGCGAGTTCATTCACGATCCGCATACACTCGCCGGTCGACAGCTGCCCGGACGCCCGATCGTCGTCCGCAATGAAACACAGTTTGCACAGCTGCTCGCAACGACGCGTCAACTCCCACTGGACTGTATCGAGATGCCGACGCGGAGACGATTCGTTACCGGGATCCACGACTAAACCTCTTTCTCCAGCGGTGTGCTGTGCGTGCTTCTCCAATCGTCCAGCACTTCGAGTAGCCGAGGCAGCGGGACACCTCTTCTTGGCACACCACCGTTCATCCAGCCGTTCTCCCGATACACTGATGCCAGTCTCGTACCCGGGAGGATCCGGACGATGCCCAGGTATGGCGGTACCCGTGTCTCCGTGCCCAGTTCCGCCATGAAGTCAATCAGTTCGGCAATGGTCTCCTCTGTTTCGTGCGCGAAACCGAACATGAAGTAGAGGCAAGGGCTAATGGAACGCGACTCGCAGCACTTCACGGCTTTTCTGACTTCGTCCTTGCTGAAGCTCTTACCCAACAGGTTCTGGGTATCCGGATCGATCGATTCTACGCCGAAGCGAACGATGTTCACTCCACAAGCGGCCAAACGGTCGGCGATCTCATCGGAGAACCTGTCGACCCGCCAGGGAACATCCAACCACATCCCTTCAGGGAACTGTCTGAAATGTCGCTCGTAATCCGCAAACCGGTCCGGCCACAGCGACATCACGTCGTCTATGAGCGAATAGAAGGGCACCGCCGTCTTCTCGAACAGAGTTCTCATTTCGAGTGTGACTTCGCGGGGCTGTCGCAAATATGGTCGAGGCGTCGAGATAGCACAGAACGCGCAATTCCCGGCACAGCCACGAGCCCCGATGACCACATGCCGCGGCGGACTATCGCCGGCGTATTCATCAAGTGGCAGGCTTGCTCGTTTGGGGTACGGCAGCTCCAAATACGACGGCAGCGGCTTGCATCGGTGCACGCCTTTTCCCTTCAGGATGGTCTCGACTTCCAGATCCGCATCGCCGATCACGATCAGGTCGTAATCCGTTTGGAACCTCGACAAGTCCGGTTCCGGCAATTTTCGAAAAAACGCTCCTCCCGCAACCAGCTTCAGTTGAGGAATGCTACTCCGGATTTCGGAGACACGGTCTCCGAGGCAGCGTACGCCCTCCGTAGACATCAGCGATACCCAAAGCTGCGTGCAGCCGTATGTGCGTATTGTCGCCTCGAGATCGTCCATACGCGTCGGCTCGACATACGCGTCGATGATCCGTACTTCTGGGGAAGGCGAACAACGCTCGAGCGCCGACCAGAGATAGAGCAAACCCAGCGGCGGCTCTGCCACACCTTGCCGGAGCCCCGGGTCGTATTCGTCCTCGGCCGGTGGAGCCAACAACAGGATGCGCTCGCTACGCATCAATGCAGGAGAGAAGTGAAGTGGTTGCCGATCGCGTTCGAGATTTCGTGAATCAGCTGCGTCCGCTCCGCCACGGAGCGGAGGTTCGAGACACGGTCGGCGTAGCACCAGTTCAGCCGCTTCTCGAGTTCTCGAGCTTCTCGATACACGCGCTCCACTCGATCGTCATCGAATTGGCTCGGTGTGCTCGTGGACAACGAGGTGTAATCCTTCATTCCCAGGAAGAGGTGGCTTCCAACGTTCTCCCAACCGAGTTCGTCCATGAAGGCAATGTCCTCCAGGAGTTCCTCGTAGCGCGTTGTCTCTTGAAAGATGATCATGCCGGCCGTCACATTGATACCCAAGCCCTGCAACGTCGCTATGGCTTCTCGCATCCGGTTCGGCTTGATGCCTTTTTTCATCTGTCTCAAGAGCCGCTCGGACATGGTCTCCACACCAATGAAGACCCTTCTCAGACCGGCATCGCGAAGCAGCGAGAACAGGCCTTCGTCTACATCGTCTGCCCGCGCATCGATCTCGAAAGCCAGGTCCAGGTTCTCGTTCAGGATGCCGCTACAGATATCATTCACCCGATCCGGATCGGTGCCGATGAAATCGCCATCTACGATCCACACGGACCTCGCTCCACGATCGCGCACGAGATCTGCCAGGTCGCCTACCACGAGATCGGCGCTTCGCCCGTGCCATCGCACTCCCGATTGCCGCAGGAAGCGAGATTCCGCGCAGTAGGAACAGGCGAAACGGCAACCCCGTGAGGTGCTCAGCGTCGGAACGTCGTACGAGGCAAGCCCGGGCCTTCCCAATCTTGGCAGGGAGTCGAGATCTATGGGGCCGGACGGGTCCGGATGCTCGTATTCTCGAGTCACCAGCCCCGCAAGCTCAGGCGAGGTGTCTCTGCCCGGTGCCGCCTCCGCCAGTTTGGAGAGAGTAACCTCCCCTTCGCCAAGCACGATTCCATCCACACGTGTATGGCTCTCCAAAACCTCCGTCGCATGGAGACTTGGAGAGACTCCGCCCCATAGAACGAATGCATCGGAATTGAGCTTGGCGGTCAACTCTCCTGAGGTATTGAGATTGCCGCTGTTCACGGACAAGCCGACGATATCGAACCCGCCCTCGTTGAGCGTACTCGCCAGTGAGTCGGCGTCCCTGCGTTCGAGTTCGTTGTCTATCAGGAACACCTCGTGGCCCTCACTCTCCAGGACTTCACGCAGGTACTCGATCCCCAGCTTTTCCACCCGCTGCGTCAGAACCTCCAACACGGGCTGGAAGCCGCCGAACCGTTCGAAGACGAGAGCCACCCGGCTCATGGATTGTGCTAGGCTGTCTTTGCGCTCGATCGCGATTGTTTCCAGCTGTTCGCGATTCGGCGTTCGAGATTGCCGACGAGGTGTGTGCACGGACTTTCCGCCCAGGAACTCTTCGGGCAGAATCCGCTGCAGATCGGCATGTAGACGCACTCCTGGCATTCCTGTCGGTCGGAGGCATCGCTGCCTTCGACCACCTTGTCGGCGATCGTGGCATCGGTCGACCGAGCAAATGCCGCGTCAGAGTCGGCCATGTCCTCGCGGTAGCACTTGTAGAGGTTACATCCTGGTGCCAACACGTAGGCGTAGTGCCGCTGGGCGTTGCAGTACTTCCCCATGACTCGCTTCGGGACCCAGTTCACCCGAAAGCCCAGCTCCTGGGCCCGTTCCATGTACTCGCACTGCAAATCACCAAATTCGGCGTGCGGAATCCTGATCTCCTTGACGTGCTTGCATGCCTCAGAGAAGTCGTAGAGCTTGCTGAAATGGACGTAAAATGCGTTGCCGTGGCGCTGCTCGGCCTCTGCAAAGCCGAGATCGTGCAGCAGCTCGAGCAACTCACCGACCCGTCCGTTGTTTCCGGTGTGGCAATGGATACGGAGCTTGACGTCAAAGAAGCGACTCGCCAGGTCGATGCGCTTCATGATCTCGTCGAACTCACCGATTCCCCCCTTGCCGACCCGCATTTTGTTGTGAATATCGGGCGGCCCGTCCAGAGAGATCATTAGCGCGCGAATCCTGCACTCGTTCCGCAAGACGTCACACATTTCTTCGTCGAGCTTCCACGCGTTGGTGTAGATTTCCGCAAGAAAATCTGCCCCCGCCTGCTCTACGTGGCGGAGGATGACCGGAGTAAGGGCCCGGATATCCTTGACTCGCAGTGTGGGTTCACCTCCGTACCAGTGCAACACTACCGCGCGCGTCTTCTCGTTTATGATCCGTTCAGCGAAGCCCGCAAACGCCTCCAGATCATCGTCTCTGAAGGTCTTTGACGACTTCTCTTCGAAGCAGTAACTGCAGTTGAAGTTGCACGCGAGCGTCGGACAGATCGTGAGGTCCAGGTATTCGCGGTTCTCCCTCCAGTACTTGCGCTCCAAGCGCACCTGTTCCGGTTCATCCAGATCTGCAGGTACGAGCATGCCGTTTTCATAGAGGAAGCTGACAAGAGGTAGGTTGCCGAGTATCGCCGCCGTCGACGGACGATCGGCACCATTTGAGAATCGAGCCAGGAACTCGCCTTCTGTTTCCGAGAGCTCGACGATGGCACCCGAGAGACTGTTGTACAACAGCTCTGCGTGTCCCACACCAGGATCAGGAGGGACACGCACATTGTACATTGAGGCGACCATCGGGCCTGTCGACAACGGCACATAGGTCGCCGCAGTTACGGCTTCAGAAACGACTTTCACAATTGCTACCGGCTACGGGAGCCGGCAAGACCGCGGTGCGTCAGCCTCGTACGCCTGCGACTAGGTCTCCGGTCGCCATCTTGGTTGGTAATTGCTGGAAAGTGGTAAGGCGCGACGACAGCGTGACGCCACCCGATACCTGGTCGAGCTGCTCGTCGTCGAGCGCGATCTCCTCGTCGAGGCGCTTGACAGCGGCTTCATCGAGTTTGTACGAGTCCAGA
>CAYTDU010000213.1:0-8281 GCA_964436395.1 uncultured Gemmatimonadaceae bacterium
TGGGTGCCGGTCTCGATTTTTCGTTCAGCGGGCTGAAAACCGCTGTACTGTATGCGGTCAAAGCATCACGAGACCTGGACGCCGACCGAGCCGATCTCGCTGCTTCATTTCAAGCAGCGGTCTTCGATGTGCTGTTGGACAAAACGGCAGCTGCTTTGAAAGAAACGGGATATTCCACAGTTGTAATCGGCGGCGGTGTTGCATGCAGCAAGTCACTTGCTGCGGCCGCATCAGCCACGCTGGGCGACTCGTCACGAGTATCGATCGCGTCGCCCCGCCTAAACGCTGACAATGCCGCTATGATCGCGCGCGCCGGGTGGTTTCACATAGATTTGGGGCGGTCGAGTGACCTCTATCTCGACGCGGATGCTCGAATGCCGTGGCCCGGCTTGGTTCGCCTGCCCGCAGGTCGGGCCAAGAGGAGATTCATTGGATGACTGTATACCCGCTCGTATTCAACCTAGGCCCGATGGAAGTGACCGGGTTTGGGATAATGATGATGCTCGGTTTCTTTGCGGCCGGATGGGTCATCCAACAGGCTCTCGCTGACAAAGGTCTGAATGAGGCGTATGCCGAGTACATAATCATAGCTGGAGTGGTCGGAGGAATTCTCGGCGCGAAGCTCTGGTACGTGGCGCTCCATCCCAACACTGGTGCCCTGTTCAGTCGCGGCGGCCTCGTCTGGTACGGAGGCTTCGTGGGCGGTACGGCGGCGATCTTGGTCAACGGATGGCGTTTGCACGTCCCTACACGACTGACCATGGAACTCGCCGCACCCGCGGTCGCAGTAGGACACGCAGTCGGTCGAGTGGGTTGTTTCGTGGTTCAGGATGATTACGGCGTGCCCACGTCGCTTCCATGGGGTCTGCGTTTCCCCAATGGAGTTCCACCGTCAACGGCTGGGAATCTCAGAGCGTGGGGAATTGACGTGCCGGCAGATCTGCCAGCACATGAAGTACTCGCCGTTCATCCAACACAACTCTACGAAGTGGCCGCGATGCTGTTTGTGTTCTGGTTCTTGTGGCGCCTTCGCAAACACTCTCATGCAACGGGTTGGCTGGCAGCCGTCTACTTGATGGCGGTTGGTGTTGAGCGCTTTCTCGTCGAGTTCATTCGCGCGAAGGACGATCGGATGCTTGGCATCTTTACCATAGCACAAGTCACCAGCATCATCTTGCTAGCGATAGGTGTGATACTCGCGGCAATTTGGTGGAAGAAGGACGGCTTCGAGATTCCCGAAAAAGCAACCGTACTCCAGAAACCGGAGCCGAGTCCGTCCTAAATTTCAGCCGCGGTTCACAACGCTCAACATCTCAGAGGCAGTCTGCCAGCGATCCTCGGGTGCTTTCTCCAATGCCTTGCTAACGGCTTCGGCAAGTGATGCAGGCGTGTCGGCACGCAACTCGGCGATGTTCTGTGGTGCAGCCTGTTGATGCATACTGAGGACGATTTCTTCGCGCGAGGCGAGGAACGGCGGGCGACCAGCCAAACATTCATATAGCACGCATCCCAACGAGTAGATGTCGCTGCGATGGTCGATGTCGTTGGCTCCCAGTACCTGTTCAGGACTCATGTATGTGGATGTTCCAACCGCGAACCCGGAACGCGTGAGCCGATCCTGTCCCGACGAGGCTATGGCGCGCGCAATTCCGAAATCCACGAGGATGGGGCCATCCCTGGAGAGTACAACGTTCTCCGGTTTGACGTCACGATGCACGATATCCTGGTCGTGCGCATAATCGAGTGCTGCCAGCAAGTCCACCGCGATTAGTTGCGTATCGTTTATTGACGCCTTTCTGACATCGGTCAGATGCTGGCGCAACGTTGGCCCTTCCACATACGGCATCACGTAGTACACGAGCCAATCCGTTTCGCCGTAGTCGATCAGCTTCGAGATCTTCGGGTGTTCGATGTTGGATAGGAACGATATCTCCCGCAGAAAGCGGTCAGCGGTGACGCTCACGGCTAGTTCCGGATGCAAGACCTTGAGTGCCACCCGGGTACCTTCTGCATCCTCGGCCAGGAACACGCGCGCCGCACCACCTCTAGCTATTTGGCGCCGGACCGTATATCGGCCCTCGAGGGCGCTTTGCACAACGGGTAAGAGGTCTCTAGGTATGCTGACGCTCCAGTTATCGCTCGGTTAATAAGTGGTGTTCGGGCACGTATGCCGCAAGGGCAAGGAGAGTGCATTCGTTGTTACTCCGGTCTCTCCGACCATCTATGAACTCCATCCGGATCAGCGACCCGCATCTGAAACGCCCATCCCCCGTCGAGGTCAGCGACTTTCATTAGCACGCGGTTCCACCCCGGATTGAGTGGCGCCGTGACCTCGAGTTCGTCTGCGCGGGAAATGTGCCGACCTTGGCGTTCGTGGATGCGCTCTCCATTCACCCACAGCGTGTGCGCATCGTCAGCCCCGAACAGCAGCGTAACGTCACGTGTATCGGGTGAGTAGAGAAAGGTCTGTGCGTATGCCACAACCCAATCATTGGGCGTGAAGTACGGATTCAACCGGACTTGACCATCTGAACTCACTCCAACCGAGGTCCAGCGAGCCTCCCCGCCAAATGGGGTCGAATAGGTGGAATTCAGCGATGGGTCCAGCTCGGGTCCGTAAACGCTGTCCATGGCGAGGCTGATCTCGGTACCGAGTAGTCGCGGATTCTGGAACGGGCCCACGACACTCCACTCATTCGCCCACTCTCGGACTGGCTGCACATCGACCGCCGCCGGGATGCGCGCGACAGAATCCCCGGAGATCTGTATGTTGACCCAGTCATCCGTGGATACGACACCGAGGGCCAACGGGTCCAATACTGTGTTCGGAAACCGGCTTTCGAGATCGGCGCTGTAGCTGCCCTGGCCGGTGATGCGGTACCGACCGGTACCGTAGTCAGGACCACCCATTGGGTAGACAATGACGTTGTACCGATCGGGCCTTAGCACCGGTACGTTCACGCCGATCAGTGCAGAATCGATGGCAGGTGCGATCAGAGCTTCGCCAAGCACCGCATCCGGCGGGATCTTCACTCCAAGTACGCGTCGTTCGATTGCCGGCGGGAGCGGGGAAAGCCGCGAGTGCGGTTCGGTCTGATACCAGAACGCCGTTGTGGCGTAGTCGGCTAGTTCCGTATTGGCGTGGCCGTGCTCCAGCGTAATTCGAATGGAGTCGTGGAAGACGACAGGATCGGGGATGTGCCAGCGATAAACCGCGACACGACCGCGATCCTCGTCCTTCAATACGAGTCCATGGTACGGCGCTGCAAACGTCCCGTGTTGAAAATACCAGCCGCCATTGAAGTAATCCTCAGTGCCGGTGCCTTGGCCGCGAAACTCTCCATCCACGTAGAAGGCCTCGTCGCCTTCCAGAAACACCAACTCGTCGGTGTAACTCTCGGCGTTGAGTGAGAGGCCCACGAACCTACCGGTGCCAGCGGCCTCCAGAACGAGGTGGGGTTCGGGCACATCGGTACGCACTTCACGGTGCCACCACGCGTGGAACGTCGGCACGTCTCTCCGCAGATAATCGACCTCGACCAAGCCGATTTGATAGTAGAACGCATCGATCTCCATATCGGTGCCATTCTCCACGACGATTCGCGCGCGTCTCCTGAACGGCATCGGTAGGTAGCAGTAGAACCCTCCGCTCGACACACCCATTGGCAACGACGTGTAATGCCTTTTTTCGAATCCGTTGCCGAAGAAATCACCGAGCGGCACCGCAACCGACGCGTCTGTTTCGTTGTCCCAATACATCTTGAGCGCGATGCGCCGAAGGTAGTGCGGATCGTAGCTGGAGACGGTAATCCAAATTCGCTGAATGATGCCTGGCCCCTCCGTATCGAGCAGAACCGCACTCTCCCCGGCACCAATCTCCAAGCGGTCAGCGTTACCGCCAGTGGTATCGAACGAGGATACCTGGACAAAGCGCCCAGACGGGTTGGCGAGTAGATGATCTAGAGGGCCGTATGCCGGGGTGTCGGAACCGCAGGCAAGCGCACCTTGGAGCAGCACGGCTATAGTCGCGTAGCCAAGCCTGTGTGTGTGTTGGATGTTCATTGTTCGATGTTCTTAGTTCCCTAACATCATTGCAGACTCATGATTGACCAGATGCTCTCGAATCCCAGTACCAACTCCCCGCTCCCTGCTCCCTGCTCCCCGCTCACTATTCACCTCCTCAGCCGCAACACTCTCCCACTCATCACATCGGTGAACTCGGCGCTGTCAACCGCGAACCGCCCATTCACCAATACGTAGACCATGCCCTCGGCAAGCTGGTGAGGGTCGGTGTAGGTCGCCTTGTCGGTTACATGCTCTAGGTCGAACACAACCACGTCCGCCGCCTTTCCCGGCTCCAACAGACCACGGTCCGGCAGTCCCATGACCGTCGCAGAGAGTGATGTCATACTACGAATTGCCGTTGGAAGATCGATCTCACCGTCCTCAATCACGTACTTCCGGATCTTCCTGGGGAAGGTGCCGTACCAGCGAGGGTGTGGTACCCCGTTGCCCATCTGAGTGATACTGCCGTCCGAACAGGTCATCGTCCAAGGTTGCCGCATGAACGTCGCGATATCGTCGTCGTGCATGTTGAACGAAACGAGTCCTGCACCACCGGTGCGGAGTAGTTCCATCGCCAGGTCGGCTGGGTGCATTTCTCTTTCATCTGCGACTTCCTGTAGGGTTCGCCCCTCAATCGAGTGGTCCGCCTCGTGCCGTTGGAACTGGAGTCGTGCAGCTCCGCCGCGACGATCCAAGTTATTGATGATGTCTTGCCGCATCCTGTCACGCGTATCAGCGGAATCGAGACGGGCCAGCAGGGCACTTCGTCCTCCATCTTGAGCCCATCTCGGTACGAGTGCACCAGTAATGCTCGTGCCTGATGCCTCGTACGGATACTGGTCGGCGTATACCTGAACGCCCTCATCTCGTGCGCGCTGAATGCGCTGTACCAACGCGTTCGAATAGCCCCACACACGTGGGCCGAGCGCCTTGATGTGTGTGACGATGCCGGGAAGTTCCGCTTCGCGCGCGATACGAATCACTTCATCTACCGCGGCGACCAATCCGATGTTGTAGTCAGACTCATCGCGTATATGGCTCTGATAGGTGCCGCCATACTCAGCGGCCACCTTTGCCAGCTCGATGACCTCTTCAGTCTCGGCGAAAATACCAGGGTGGTAATACAGGCCGCTGGAAAGACCAAACGCACCTGCCTCCATCCCTTCGCGAACCAAAGCCCGCATCTGATCGAGCTCTTCACTTGTCGGAGCACGGTTGTCCGAGCCGATCACAGCACTGCGAATCGATCCGTGCGCCGTAAACTGCGCCACGTTCACACCCAATCCGTGTTCCAGAAGGCGCTCCCGCTGAGCAGCGATATTCGTCGCGCCGCCGCCATCCGGGTTCACGAACACCGTCGTGATTCCTTCCGCAAGCTGCGGATGCGCGGGACTCAGTTCTTCCGTGGCCAGGCCAGGACCTAGATGCGTGTGGACATCTATGAATCCGGGCGCCACGTACAAACCCCTGGCATCGACTGTCCTCGCCGCCGATGCGCCGGAAAGATCACCCACGGCGGCAATGCGGTCACCCGTTAACGCGACGTCGGCGTACCGCCAAGGATTCCCTGCGCCGTCCAGTAACCGAGCACCGCGTATGATGACATCATACTGCGCCTGTGATGCGGCTATCATAGTCGAGAGCAAGAACAAGGAGGAGACGAATACACGTACGCTCACACGCACCATTGGTCACTCCGATTTGTTTCGAACTTGAGAACTGCTACCGTGTTTAAGATCGACAAGAAGTCGGGGGCGCGCGAGGGTTAGTCCTACCGTGATGCTACGACGACTGCTCCGGCTTGAGAGTTCGAGTGCGTGAGCGATAGCAGGCAACTCTTGATCTGGAGTCTCTCATACACTTCCAGCCCGCGCTCGTGAAACTCGAGGTGTGGTATGCCAGAGCTGTCGAGCGCCACCTCCATGTCATGCCACCACAACACTTGGTCGGCGCCCGCTTGGGAGAGTGCCTTGTACGCCGCTTCCTTAGCCGCGACACGCGCGGCGACATGGCGGGCAGGTGAAATCTTTGCCATGCAGTACTCGCGTTCGCGTTCGTGCAGCAGCCGGGAGAGTGCCCTATCGCCGAACTGTTCAATGAGTCTCTCAATGCGGTCCACGTCAACGAGGTCTATTCCCACGCCAACTGTTGTCATGCACCAAAAACCATTTGCCACACATGACTCAGCCAAGGCGGCGCGGCCACATAACCTCCGAGCACGAGCCCGAACCACGCACCGGCGGGCACCACTATCACTCCAACAGCGAACACCGGCCACACCGGTTTGCGCCAGGTCGCGACACTATCGGCCTTCGCGATTCCTTTCGACACCTCTTCCTCGACGGCACGTTGCAAGGTCATCCAAGCCGCCTCGAGCCGCCTGCCCGCCATACCGAGAGAATCCTGCCACGCACGTACAGCTTCCGGCTCCAGACCGGACGCGGTCACTGCCCTCTCTGCACTAGCCGCAAGTTCGTCCAAGACCGGGATCAGCTCGGCACCCGCCGCGCCCAGCCTCGCCGTTAGGGCTCGCTTCTCTCGGGAGGTAAAACGAAGCCTTCCGCGCTGTCGGCGACCCATCCGCACGGCTATCGCTTCAGCATCCAGGTGCGATTCGACCCGGTCGACCAGGAGTTCGGCGGCGGATCCAACCGCTTCGTCCCAGGCTTGTTTCCAGATTTCTCTTCCGATCGCGGCAACCGTAGCGGACCGCTCGCCGCTCGCCGCCAGTCGCCTAGCTTCTCCGCCACATGCAATGAGCCGCGTGACCAGTTTGTGGCGAACAGGATCCAGCCAAGGCACCGTTCCGGTGCCTCCAGAGAGCGCCAGCAGTTTTCCGAGCGACGGTCCGAGTTCGGGAACTCGAAGCGGCAATAAGATTTTGGAGTTGGTCATGCAAATATCGCGGTCATCACCATGTCCGTCATCGAGAGATCCTCGAACACGGCAAAACCACCGGCTGCCTCCAGGTCAGCGACGGCGAAAGGCCCAGTGGCGACCCCAATCGCTCGAGCGCCGATTCCCTTGCCACAGGTCATATCGGCTGGCGTGTCACCTATGATCACGACGTCTTCACCCCGAGGCACACAGCCCATTACCGCGGCCGCTCGCGACACCGCAATGGGGGGAAGGGCGTCGCGCGCAAATGCATCGGAACCGTAAGCCGCAACTTTGAATTGCCCTGTGTCGATTCCCGCAGACTTCAGTTTCAAGATTGCCCCGCCTTCGACATTTCCCGTCAGTAACCCCAAAACAGCATCTTTTCTTCCGCGCAGTTTCTCCAGCAGTTCGTGCACACCGACAAGAACCCGGACGTTGCGGTCGGGAGACTTCAGCTCCCCTTCGAGCAATTCGACGTAGCGATCACACACCCTCATCACATACTCGTCGTTTTCCGCTTCAGGGTGATTGGCTGCCCGCAAGAGCTCGCGTGCGATTGCGGAGTCGGTCTTACCCGCAAAGGAGTAGTCCTCTAGCGGAGCTAACGTGCCCAACTCGTCAATGAACGCCTGATGTATTGCCGCACGCCCTGCGCCGTCACTCCAGAGCAACGTGCAATCCAAGTCGAACAGAATAAGTTTCTTTCTCATTTCCCTTTCAAACCCGGCACGTCGGCGGTTCCCACCGCCTGAGTAACCGCTCGTTCGATAGCGATGGCGGTAGCGTCCTGGGCCAGCATCTCAACCTGAACCGGATTGGCAGGCACAACATCACCGGTAGATATCGCGAACACGATATCACCGTCGAAAACAGTACCGACGGGTGTAATCCGCTTTCCCATGGCATCGGCTGCCATTTGCGCCACGCTATATAATTCCAGGCGAGTTTCATTGGTATTCGTGGCAACAACCACGAGCGTCGTGTTGGCACCTTCGCGGGAGAACCTGCCACCGCGCGCCCCTCCGTTGGCAAGGTATCGTCGTGCGTCCACAAAGCCTTCGGGGCCACGTGCCCCGGCAATTATCTTGCCTTCAGCGTCACGGACATCACCCAAGGCGTTGACAACTGCTATAGCTCCCACCACAACATCACCGCGAGTTTCGGCCCAAGTTCCGATACCACCCTTCATCATCCCCCTGGCCCCAAGGACCTTGCCGACCGTCGCACCGGTGCCGGCACCAACCGAGCCCTCCTCGAACTCAATCCCGGCGCCCTCACACGCAGCGTATGCATCGTCCGGGGAAGGCCAGCTGAATTCGCCAAACGCTAGGTCCAG
>CAYTDU010000214.1:0-8254 GCA_964436395.1 uncultured Gemmatimonadaceae bacterium
CTAAGGGAATCTTAAGGTTTGGGCTTCCGTTCCAGATCGGCAATATCATCAATAACATGGCAGGCTGGATCACACCAACCCTGGTGGCTGTTTTGCTGGGACCTCAGGCGGTCGGGTTCTTGTCGTGGAGCGCGGCGCATGGCAAGAAGCCACTGATGCTCGTCGACAACGTCATGCGGGTCACATTCTCTCACCTGTCGCGAATCCAAAATGACAAGGATGAGGTGGAAACCATAATCGTCCGATATTTGACCTATCTGCTATTGCCCGCCGGGTTGTGGTTTGCCGTGCTAGCGGTGTCAGGGCCGGCGCTCGTGGAATGGATATACACTGGCAAATGGTCTCCTGCCGTGCCTGCACTCGTGTTGTTCGCATTCGCCACGGCGTTGGACGTGATAGTGTGGGTAGTCTCTATGTCAATGAACGCGCTGGGCCTCGTCGGATTGGCCGCCAGACGAGCGTTGTATCGAACCGTTGCCGTTCTCTTCCTGAGCATCCCAGCAGTGTTGGTGTTCGGGTTCATCGGAATACCCGGTGCGTACATCGTCGCCTTGACAATCACGCTTCCCGTTACGTTCTCCGGCCTCGACGAAGGGGCCATAGTCAGAATCATGCGGCCTCTGGGTTGGATCTGTCTGCCGACAGGCGCGAGCGTTGTCGCTGCTTGGCCCATGACGCTGCTGCCAATATCGAGTCCCATCAACGCGATACTTCCTGTGACGGTCGGTACTATTGTGTACTTACTGGTCGGGTGGTGGGTTGCCCCTCAGTGGCTAAGGGATGCTGCAACCGCCGCATGGCCGCCCCCCCGTTAGGTAAACTCCGCTCATGATAGCATTCAACACGAAGCAGCGCACGGCAAGAATCGGCGGCCCACCTCGAATCTCCGTCCGTGCGAGGATATTCTTCTTTGCCTTACATTCACGCCTCCGGGTGGCAGGCGGTGGGGCGAGAGGCGGCATTTCAAATCGCTAGAGTCCACTGAATAGATCAGAAGCTCATACTCGAAGTGTTTGCCGATGTTTGTGGTGGCGGGAAGGGCAAGAAACGGCAGCATTCCCCAATTGATAGTAGCTAGCGATTGACTGGGGTGTTCCATGCCCGTATGATGCTCGTCGGGTCTTGAGTTGAAAAGCGACCCAACAAAGAAACAAGGAGATTCTAAAGTGGCAGACCTCTCGACAAAACTGTTTGGCCTGAATTTGAAGAACCCGATCATCGCGGGAAGCTCCGGAATGAGTGGTTCCCTAAAGGGCGTGAAGCAACTCGAAGATGGAGGAGCGGGAGCCGTAGTGCTCAAATCCGTGTTCGAGGAGGAGATCGTCCAAGAGATGGACGATGCGATGAAAAAGGCGCTCGAAAAAGGCCTCAACACAGAGCGATTCGATTACTATGACTATCATCTCAGGGGCGAGAATATCGACAAATACGCGGCCTTGATCGAGGAAGCAAAAAAATCCGTATCGATTCCGATCATAGCGAGCGTTAACTGCACGTATTCTCACGAGTGGAGCTTCTACGTAAATCGCCTCGAGGCCGCAGGTGCGGACGCCCTCGAGTTGAACATGTTCTTCCTGCCGACGAAGCTGGACTGCAACGCGGAGGACATGGAGCATGCCTACTTCAAAGTCATTGAGAAGGTTAAAGAAAAGGTCAACATTCCGCTGACACTCAAGATCAGCTACTACTTCTCATGCCTCGGCTCGACGATTCAGAAACTCTCCCGTGAAGGGGTAGCGGGATTGGTGCTCTTCAACCGGTTTTTCAGCCCTGACTTCGACATCGACAAGCTCGAAGTGAAGTCAACCAATGTTTTCAGCACACCCGGCGATCTGCCCATATCGCTGCGTTGGATTGCCCTGATGTCTCAAAAGGTGGATTGTGACCTGATTGCTTCCACGGGGGTTCACGACGGCACGGCGGTCATCAAGCAGCTGCTGGCAGGTGCGCAGGCCGTTCAGGTAGTGTCCGCTCTGTACAAGAACGGCGCCGGCCACATCAACACGATGCTCGGAGAGATCGAGGCGTGGATGAAAAAGCACGGCTACGGAAGACTCGATGATTTCCGCGGAAGGATGAGTCAGGACAAGAGCCAGGATCCGGCCGTGTTCGAGAGAGTCCAGTTCATGAAGTACTTTGGGGGTCAAAAGACACCCACCTAAGAGCGCGCTACCATATCTCGCCCCACGAACGCCTCGAGTGCGGCGCGTCGGAAAGCCTCGGCGGATTTCGGGGCATCGTGGAGCGAGTGATGGATGAACGCCCCGTAACGGTCATGCGCTGAACGAGGTGCCAGGTGATTCCGCTTGGGTCGCAGACTACAGAGATCTGCAATCGGAGCCCCAGAGGATAGATCACATGACAACATCTCTTCGTCCATGGTGGCGAAACTGCGCCCTGGAAGCCGACGCTGAGATTTTGGCCATTGACGAACTGGAAGACCACCTAGCTCCCAACGATCCAAACATTACGCAAATCCGCGAACTCATTTCCAGCCTAGAGCTGTGCCATCACAAAGCCGAGCGTTGGGTCGAGAACATCGTCGAAGCCATCGGTACAGGAGAGACGACCAAGGGGTTGGGCACGCGTTCACCCGGTCAGCTCCACCCCGCTGAAGAAGTCTGGCAGAACGCCTGCGCTGCCCTTGCGGCATGGTGTGCGGGACGTCCGAGTGCAAAGGCAGACCTGTCTATCGGCATCGTGCCGGCGTCTCAACTTCTTGCCTGCCTTGGAGAGCGCTCCCCGCTCAAGGAATGGCAGGTTCAACGGGTGATTGAAAAGATCCGCAGTGCCATACACTGGCCGCAGTCGTATGAAGACCCTACGGCCCATTACGTGTGGCTTCTTTTAGGTGGTGGCGAATATGAATGCGCCTACCTGAATGATTGCCCAGAGCACTACGAGCAGCATGAAGATTTCTGGCTGACGACAGTCAGAACGATGATTCACGACACCGACAATGGGCAGCAGGCGGCACTCTCATTGGGCCTTGCCATCGATATGCTGATGCCCTGCCACTGGAGATTTGTGGAGAACCTGCAGATCGTCCTCGAGGCGATTGGCGGGAAGCTCGAGCCAGACAAACCATTGGCGGCATGCGGCAGGAACATCACGCTCGTACCGATTCGTCAGCGGATGGAAGTCGTCTCTAATACATTGAGAGTATACTGCGGCGGCCTCGCGCCAAGGCAGGAATTGGATGAGGATTTGCTGGCCTTGCTAGGAGAGCCGACAGACACCAAGAGGTGGCTTGGCGCTTCCTTGGAAAAGACGATACGGCTGCAACTAAACCCGCCGGATGATTTGCGGGCTATCTCTTCCCTGGCCGGACCCGACTGGGTGAGACAATGATGGCCGTCGACGATTGGGACTAGCCCCAGTCGCCTGACTATTGTCGACAACCGCGACGGCCTTCTTGCGGGAGCGTTTCCCGCGAGCCATGTTTGCCCTCGTAATTCGCCCCTGTGAATGCGAGATAGAGCGTTCGCAGCGGCTCACCGATTCCGCAAACCCACGACAGCCCCGAGGAGACCGCGGACCATGAACCTACGCGCGAAACGACTGGGATTGCTGCTGACCTCCACCCTGTTGCTCAGTGCATGTGCCACCAACGGCCACGCAGCAGCGCAACGAGCACCCGCCGTCGACGTTGCTGAGAGTTATGCAGAGCACGAGTACCGCATCCCAATGAGAGATGGTGTCGAGCTGTTCACCGCGGTATACACTCCCACGGACGGGTCTCGAACGTATCCATTCCTGTTGTACCGCACTCCTTACAGCTGCGGTCCGTACGGAGCGGACAGCTATCCCCCCTTCGTACACCCCTCCCGCTACCTTCTCGACGAGGGCTACATATTCGTCTGTCAAGATGTGCGTGGACGTTACATGTCCGAGGGACAGTATGACAACATGCGACCGCACGTTCCCGGCGACGCAGACATCGACGAGAGTTCCGACACATACGACACCATCGAATGGCTGCTCGAGAACGTAAGGGGACACAACGGGAAAGTGGGCCAGTGGGGTATCTCGTATCCCGGCTTCTACACCGCCGCCGCTCTCCCGGAGGCACACCCTGCCTTGGTTGCATCGTCGCCGCAGGCGCCGATAGCCGACTTTTTCTTCGACGATTTTCACCATCACGGCGCGTACACGCTGAGTTACTGGCTCATCACGCCGGTGTTCGCATATCAGAAACAAGGGCTGGAGGAGCAGGACTGGTTCTCGCTGGTGGAACCGCACACCCCTGACGGCTTCAAGTTCTACATGGATTTGGGCCCGCTCCGAAACTCGAGTCGATATTACGGTGAAGACAAC
Organism: uncultured Gemmatimonadaceae bacterium; assembly: GCA_964436395.1. GTDB lineage: Bacteria > Gemmatimonadota > Gemmatimonadetes > Gemmatimonadales > GWC2-71-9 > JBDGYW01. Next base: position 4,318 of record CAYTDU010000214.1, read on the forward strand.
TTCTTCTGGCAGCAGCTTGCGGAGCATCCCAACTACGATGATTTCTGGCAGGCTCGGAACATCCTCCCACACCTCACCTCGGTGAACCACGCCGTGATGACTGTTGGAGGTTGGTTCGACGCCGAGGACCTCTACGGGCCGCTGAATATCTACCGAAAGCTCGAGCGAGAGAATCCGAACATCTACAACGTACTGGTAATGGGACCGTGGAGCCACGGAGGTTGGGCATTCAACGTTCCTCCAAACACCGAGCTAGCGACCACGAACCTTGGCGAACTCACGGCTGAGGGTCCCAACATCGTGGGCAACATCCACTTTGGAGACGACATATCGGACTGGTACCAGCGCGAGGTGGAGGCACCGTTCTTCCGCCATTTCTTGAAGGGGGAAGGCGATCCACCCGATTTCGAGGCGCTCGTCTTCGATACCGGTGAGAAGGAGTGGGGAGAGTTCGCGGAATGGCCTCCGAACTCTGCACAAACGACACGCTACTACCTCCGCGCCAACGAACTTCTGTCCCAGAACGCTCCTGCCGCGGGTGAAGCGGAGTTCACCGAGTACGTCAGCGACCCGAACGAGCCGGTTCCTTACACGGACGAGACTCGATTCGTCATAACACCCCAGAAGTACATGACGGACGACCAGCGATTTGCCGAGCGGCGGCCCGATGTCATCGAGTTCCAGACAGAGATCCTGAGCGACGACGTCACACTTGCGGGCGACATCGTGGCGCATCTCCTGGTGTCAACTACCGGGACCGACGCGGACTGGGTGGTCAAGTTGATCGACGTATATCCCGACGACGAGCAGAACGGCGAGTACACGCCTCGGCACATCCAGCTGTCGGGGTATCAACAGATGGTGCGCAGTGAGATTATCCGCGGCCGCTTCAGAAACAGCTACGAGCACCCCGAGCCATTCGTTCCGGGAGAGGTTACCAGCGTGACACTGCCGTTGCAGGACGTCATGCACACGTTCAAGCAAGGACATCGGGTAATGGTGCAGATACAGAGCACCTGGTTCCCCTTGTTCGACCGCAATCCACAGAAGTACGTGGACAACATCTTCGAGGCGTCGGCGGAGGACTTTGTGGAGGCTACACACCGCGTCCACCACTCGCCGCAGCACGCCACGTATCTGGAAGTAAAGGTGTTGCGATAGTGCGATGAGTCCTATGATTGACCACGGAAGGATGGTACGGGAAACCGTATGGGCCGTTTAACCACAGCTCTGGGCTCGCTGCTCTCCCGGCTGTTCGGTAGTTCCGTTCGCCTTCCGACGGATCCGATTCCGGTAGGTTGGCCGAAGTTGATTGCTGAGAAGGTGCCCCTCGCCGCCCATCTCTCAGCTCCTGACCAGGAACGACTCGCCCGGCTCATGCAGCTCTTTCTGAGAGACGTGCCGATTGAAGGGTGTTTAGGTCTCGAGGTAACCGAAGAAATCCAGGTGACGATCGCGGCCCAGGCCTGCCTCCTGTTGTTGGGGATGCCTTATCCCAAGTACACCCGAGTGCGGCGCGTCCTGGTGTATCCGTCGGCGTTCGTCCCAAAGACGGTCGAGTTGCCGTATTCGGGCCAAGTTGTCCGCCCTGAAGTTCCACTTCGCGGGCAGGCCTGGACTTCCGGGGTTGTGGTATTGGGATGGGATGCGATTGAACAAGACACTCGAGTGTCGTCAGATGGCGAGAACGTGATTCTTCATGAGTTTGCACACATGCTCGACGCCGAGGACGGCAGTCTCGACGGCATTCCCGTGGTGGAATCCGTGTCGGCCTATGGGGCGTGGGCCCGTCTCGTGTCGACTCAGTTTGCTAACCATCTTGCTCGGGTTGAGCGTGGCGAGTCGACGGTACTCGATCCCTATGGAGCTGAGAATCGCGCGGAGTTCTTTGCAGTCGCGACCGAGGCGTTTTTTGAAAAACCGACCAGGTTGCGCAAGGCTCAGCCTGAGCTATATGCGCTACTGGTCGATTTCTTCAAGATCGATCCTGCGAGTTTGACGTCCTAGTTGGGTGGAAGGCGCAGCAGCCTAGCGCCCAGAGGAGACATCATGAAACTGCGTCTGTTAGAGATCGAACTCCACTCGGACAACCCAGAAGCCTCAAAGCAATTCTATTGCGAACAACTCGGCCTCGAGACGTACGTGGACGAACATGGCCTGAAGGTATTCGGCTCCGGCATCCCGGATCTCGATGTCATCAAGTCACCACATTTCCCGGGCAAGATCTCCATCTCCTTCTACGCCGAGGACATTCAAGCATGTGCCGATGAGCTAATCAGCAAAGGCGTCGAGATTGTCGAGCAGCATGGTGACCCGGTCTCAGCCATCGTTCTGGAGGACCCGGATGGTTGCAGGGTGGAAATCAAGAAGGAGCATGGATAGCACCGAATCGGTTCGAGTGTATCGGTTCATTTGTCATGGTGTGCCGTCCATGATGTACCTAATGCGCTTCATAAAAAAAGTTTCGGTGATGCGCAGGTACGAGTCGAGGTGTAGTCGCCCGTCAATCAATGCCCTCTGTTGCGAAGACCTCGGTCATCACTCCCCTTTACCCACCACCCCGCCCCGTCAGATCCACCTCCCACCGTGCCGCACCGGTCATTCCCGCGGTGGAGAAGCTGGCTACGGTCCGGCCGGCAACGCGAACCTCGACGTCCCTGAGGAATGCCGGCAGGCGGAGCTCGTAGCTGGCTGTGGATACGGTCTTGTTCCGGATCCTGAGCCCTGCCTGAAGCACGATCATCTCGTCCTGACCGTCGCCGCCCAACACCCGGGCCGATGCGGACTCCGACGTATCTACGACCACTGTGAGAGTGCCGAGCGACTGCGTGTGCACGAAATCGATCAGGAACTCTTCGCCCCTCGGGGCAAAGGATACGAGTGAGGTTGTCTGTTGTATTTGGTTCTCTGCCGGCGGCGCACCCACAAAGAGAGTTTTGATGGCTTGCCAACCGGCTGCGGCCAGTGCCCGTGCGGGATCAGTCGTGAGGGCAAGTGCGGTCACGAGAGCAATGACGGCAGCCACGCGGGGTGCTCGCCGCGCGTGCCACGGTACGGTTGCGGCAAACTCACCCCGCCGGAGCATTTCCCTCCCAGCTTTCTGATTTGGCAACTCGACCGATGTGGGGTGCCCGATCGCTTCCGCCGCGGCCCAAAAGCCGTCGGCGAGTGTTTCGATGCGCTCGGCGTTTTCCCTGCACGCGGAACAGATGTCAAGGTGTCTGCGGAGCGCTCGTTCCTCGGTGTACGAGCATTCGCCGTCCCGCAGCTTGATCACGTCTCCATCTTCCAGATGTTGGCCGTCCAGGTCCGTTGACAGAATCATGGGACGTCCTCCCCCATAAACTGGTCTATCTGCTTCGACAATTTCTTGAGCGCTCGGGCTATTGTGGGACTGATGGTGCCTCTCGTCGTACCGACCGCATCGGCGATTTCGCGGTGTGAGAATCCCTCCACCCACATGAGCAAGATCGTTCTCTCTCTGTCGGATGCCTTCGCCAGAATTTGGTGTGCGAGTTGGACGCGCTCGAGTCGCTCGACTTCCGCGTGTGGATCGGGTGCCGTGTCGCTGGTTGCAGGGCGTCGCGACAGGTCGGGCAGCTGCTCCACCCGCACCTCTCGCTTCTTCCAGCGATCACGCACCACGTTGGTTGCGACTATGTACAGCCAAGCGCGCAGGTTGCTGTCGCTCCTAGGCGGCGAGGTTTTCAAGCGGATGTATACGTCCTGAACGGCATCAGCAGCGAATTCCGGATCACCGGTGTACCGCGTGAGATACCCCAGTAGTTCGGACTGGTGCTTTAGGAACACTGCGTCGACATCCATCCCGGAAACGTCCTTGGCTTCAGTTAAGATCGGCGGATCGTATCCCACACTCACAAAGTAGAACGATTCAGAGGCGCAAACAGTAGCAATGCCCATCGGCGAGGTCGTGCCG
>CAYTDU010000215.1:0-8240 GCA_964436395.1 uncultured Gemmatimonadaceae bacterium
AGCGGAGGAAGCAAGACTATTCCGACCGAGTCTCCCGCTGTCCGTGCTGCGGCCCTCGATGTGAAACACCAGTTGTTTGAAATCGCGGCCGAAGCCATGGAGGTTGACGCGTCCACGCTGTCTATCGAAAACGGAACGATCACCTCGAGTGCCGACTCGACCAAGGCACAAGCTGTTTCGGCGCTAACAGCCCTCCGAAGACGCAGATCGCTGACCGGAGTCGGGTACCGGGGCCCTAACCCAGTGGACAAAGCAGTCACTCCGTGGTGCGCTGATTTCTGCGAAGTAGAGGTCAACATGAAGACCGGAGCCATAAAGGTGATCCGGTTCCTCGGTGCTCACGACAGCGGCCGCGTAATGAACGAGATCACCTATCGAAACCAGATCTTCGGCGGGATCACGATGGGCATTGGCTACGGTAAGACCGAGCGGCGAGTACTAGACACGATTCAGACCGGCAAAATGCTCAACAAGAATTCACTCGACTACGGTGTGCCTACCGTCCTCGATATCGCGGACGATATGGACTATGTGGCTGTAGACCCCGAAGACCAAGAGGCAAACACGTGCGGGTGCAAAGGCATAGGGGAGCCCGCCACGATCCCAACCGCGGCCGCATTTGCGAATGCGGTATACAACGCTACGGGAGTACGAATAACCAACGCTCCTATCAACCGAGTGAATTTCCTCAACGCGCTTGCAGCAAGCGAACAGGGGGACTGAGCCATGTTGCCGAGATTCGCATATGTGCGCGCAACCACAGTCGAGGAAGCGACCCAGAACCTCGCAGCCAACGGCGCTCGAGTACACGCAGGGGGATCCGACCTGCTAGGCTGCCTTCGAGACGGAGTGTTCGAGACACCACTCGTAGTGAGCCTCTCGGGGATATCGTCACTCACTGGAGTTAGCCGAGCACGGAACGGCGGTTTGCGCATAGGTGCCATGACGAAGGTCGCCGATGTCGCAACCGATCCGACCATCAATGAGATGTATCCAGGTTTGGCACAGGCCGCCGGTGTAGTCGCAAGCCCGCAGCTTCGCAATCAAGGCACCATAGGTGGAAACCTTTGTCAAAAACCGAGATGCTGGTACTACCGAGGTGAATTCAACTGCCGTCGCAAAGGTGGCACCACCTGCTACGCAATGGTGGGTGAGAACGAGTACCACTGCATATTCGGCGGAGCATTGTGCTACATCGTGCATCCTTCCGACACTGCACCGATACTCACCGCGCTGGGCGCCACGCTGAACGTGGCCGGTCCAAGGGGGACACGCAGCGTTCCCTTGGAACAGTTTTACGTACTCCCCGCAGATGATGCGACGCGCGAAAACGTTTTGGAGCAGGGGGAATTCGTAACGGAAGTAATCCTCCCCACACCAGCGTCCGGGTTGCGGACCTCGTACAGAAAGGAACGCGACCGCGGATCGTGGGACTTCGCGCTCGCGGGTGTGGCCCTAGCCTTGCGGTTCGACGGTAACCGCGTTGCCGACGCCAATGTCGTACTGAGCGGCGCGGCGCCGGTGCCTTGGCGCTCGAGCGAGGCAGAACAGGCAATCGACGGCAGGGAGATCACGGCGGCAGTCGCTGCAGAAGCCGCAGAAGCTGCAATGGCCGACGCGAGGCCGCTAGGGAAGAACGGCTACAAGGTACAGCTGTTCAAGGGGATCATTGAAGAAGAGCTCTTAGCGATAGCCGGGTAGAGCTTAGGGAGCGGGGAGCGGGGAGCGGAGGGTTTCGCCTACTGCTCCCCGTTCTCCTGTCTCTGCTCCCCCCCTACATCCTCCACGCGTACTGCACTTTCACCAGCAGTTGATTCGACTGTAGCTCCCAGCGATTGAGCAGATCGGCCACGTTGTGGTTGTAAACAACGAACAGATCACCCAAGGGATCGAACGTCCAGCGTAGGCGAGTGTTCGCGCCGAGTTCGCGGCTTTCATTGTCGTACTGAACTACGCTGTTGACCTGAAGATCGGGTGAGAAGTTCACGCGCAGGTGTCCGCCGATCAGGTCCTGCGTAAACTCGCCGGCCGGGATGTCGCCGACGTTTCGTTCAGCAGAGAGTTCGAATGAGGCAAACGCCGATGGTTTGATTGCGACGCGTGTTGTGAGCTGATGTAAATGGCCACCATAGAACCCACCAAACCACCACGAGATCCGTCCGCTCACCAGTCGTCTTGCCGCAAAGTCCTGCTCGAAGCGATAGCGAACCCAGTGGTATGCACCTGCGGGAATCACTACGCTATCGGTGATCGCAAAAGGCTCTACCAGTTGTTCGCCCTCGGGCACGACGTTGAATTCGAATCTGTCTCCGCTCTCGAACCTCCAGTTGATCGGCGCGGTGAATACTCGATAGCTCTCCCAATTTCCATCCAGATCCAACGCCAGGTCCGGCAAGAACTCGTAGAACATCTGCCGCAGCCAAGGCCATGACGGCCGATAGCGGAAACTGACACCGGCTTTCCACAACTGCACCGACGCCCTGGGAACGAATCCGAGTGACGGATCGAACGCATCTCCGATGCGCGTGTATATCAGAGCAATGTCCCAGGTATCGTTCGGGTAATCGATCTTCGCGCCTAAGGCGGTCCGATCTCCGTCCAAATCATCCCTGTGAGAGACCAGACCCCATACGCCCGCCAAGAAGTTCTTGTCTCCCCACAACTTCGAGGTTTGGTACGTGAAGTCCGTGCCCGCCATCCAGCTTCCCGGCCTGCCCTGCGGGTCGCCGAAGGTCGCCAACACTCCTGCCGACGACTGCTCCAGTACGTTCTGTTTGACTCGCACTACTCCCATCGTCGTCGCCGGAACTAGCTCCTCGACCTCTCCCGTGCGCACAGCTAGTGCACCGAAATTCGTGTTGCCGATTCGCCCGTTCACTTTGCCGCCGGCATGAAGGGGAATCTCTTCTCCATCGAACAACCCGATTCGTCGGCTGAAGAATGGCACCAAGTCGGTGCTGTTAGTCGCCCTCAAGCCAATGCCAAAGTTGAATATGTCCGCACCTTCGAGGAAGAACGTACGCTTCTCGGGAAAGAACAGAGAGAAGCGTGTGAGATTCGTCCGCCTGGTATCTACCTCGGTTTCGCCAAAGTCCGTGTTTGCCGTTCCGGACACAATCACGTTCGGACCAATGCGTTGCGTTGCATCGAGACTCGGCTCCAAGACATCGTCTACCCTGTCGATATCGGTATCCGGTCCCTCGACTTTGCCCACCAGACCAGGCCTTATCGTCAGGCCGATTCCGAAGTTGAACTCGGGGAGATTGGTGATTCGGCCCGCGCGACTCGACTGTGATATCTTCGCGTCTCTCGTTGGGCTCGACCATCTGCCAGTCTCTTGCACTCCTTCGAGTCTGCGTTCGATGTTGAAACCCCACTCAGTGAGTCCCTCACGGAAGCTCAGGCTCTGGATGGGAATCCTGATCTCGGCGGACCAACCATTCGGACCGCGCGACGTAGCCGCCTCCCACGCCGTGTCCCATTCCGGGCTCTCGCCCTCGCCGTTGCGATCCACAAGTGCATCATACCTGGCCCCGGTTGGATTGACCGCGAAGATGTATCCCGAACGCCCGTCCATGAACGTGTCGAGTATGAACTTGATATGATCTTCGTTGCGCAATTCGGAATCTCGCGCCTTCGAGAAGCTCACGATCCCGGAGCCCTCCGCATCCTCACAAATCACTCCTATCACCAGATCGCCGGCATCCGCGAGAACACGGACAACCGTACGTCCCGACAAGGGATCACCCTCGATGGGCTCGAACATCGTCAGGCCGTCGATAGCATCCGCTGCTGCCCACTCCGGCTCGTCGAGCAAACCGTCCAACCTGATCTCAGCCGGAAGACCACTAACCTCCAGGGTCAGAGGTTCGCCGTTCTGCGCACGCAGGTTCGCCGTGCACACCAATGAACCTATACACACCGCTATGTATGCGATCACACACTGCAACGTCATACGACAATCACCGCCACCAAACTCGGTCATCACCCCCCCAAATCCCGTCAGATTCTGGATCGGATAAAAACGAAATACGCAACGAGAAGTGCAGCCAGCAGCCACATCGACCATCGCACCTCACGGGCCTTACCTCCGAGCGACTTGACAATCGGATAGGTCACCAGACCGAACGCTATGCCGTCGCCGATGGAGAACAGGAAGGGAATTCCCATGAGCGTAAGCACAGCCGGTATCGCCTCGCTGTGATCCGCCCACTCGATGTGTACGACGTTGCGCAGCATCATCGCTCCCACAAGGACCAGCGCGGGGGCTGTGACTGGAGGATAGCTACCGACCGTAGCTACCAGAGGTGAGAAGAAAAGTGCTACGAGGAAAAGCACTGCAACCGTTACGGCCGTGAGCCCTGTGCGCCCACCGGCTTCGACACCCGCTGCACTCTCTATGAAACTGGTCACTGTACTGGTGCCCAAACAGGCTCCTGCGGACGTGCCCACGGCATCGGCCATCATTGCCCTGCCGACCCTTGGCAGTTTGCCTTCTTTCGTCAAGCCAGCTTGTTCCCCAACCGCTATCAATGTGCCGGCCGTATCGAATACGTCCATGAACAAGAAGATCAATATTATCGGCAGCATCGATACCGATAGCGCTGCGACAACGTCCATCTTGAAAAACGTCGGCGCTATCGACGGAGGCAGCGAAAAGATTCCCTCGGCGGGAGAGAATGTTGTGAACAGCATCGAGCCTGTCACAGCGTCGGAATTCGCAACGACTTCGGGCATAGCCGGCAGCGCAACCCAGAGAATCAATGAGACAACCAGTGCTGCTGCTATACCCCAAATGATCGAGCCTGCAGTTCTTCGCGCATGCAGAGATGCTCCTACGAGCAAGCCGACAAAGAACACCAGAATGTCAGGTGAGAGGAACTCCGGGTTCAGCTTCACCACGGCGCCCGGATCTGCCACGACGATCTTGGCGTTGGACAACCCTATGAAGGCGATGTAGAGGCCGATTCCAACCGCGATGCCCCGCTTCATGCTCGGGCTGACAACGTCGAGCAGCCTTTCTCTTGCGCCAGTCAATGACAGCAACAGAAACAGGCACCCCGCAACGAAGACTGCTCCGAGTGTCACACGCCACGGCTCATCAAAGCCGGCAGCAGCGGCCACGGGCAGAGCACTCAGGACGAAAAAGAAATTCTCGCCCATGCCCGGCGCCAACGCTATTGGGTAGCGGGCGTAGAGCCCCATGACCAGTGTCGCGATCGCGGCAGCGAGACAGGTGGCAGTCGTGATGGACCCGAAATCGATACCCGTCTCGATGCCGAACATCGTCCCCGAGAGGATGGCAGGCTGCACGAAGATGATGTAGGCCATCGTCAGGAATGTCGTGACACCCGCGGTCACCTCGGTTCGCACAGAGGCGCCGTCTACCGTAGGGCCATCAGTCACCGCGTATCCGATTCACCACCATGTCGCCCATGTCGGACGTCGAGATCCCGCTCTTCGCATCTGCCGACGGGATTTCACCACTCGCCAAAAGTTCGCCGATTGCCTTCTCGATCCGCGCGGCCGCGGAGGTTTCACCTAGGAAGTCCAGCATCATTGACGTTGCCGAGATCGCACCCAGGGGGCATGCGACATTCTTGCCCGCGTATTTGGGAGCAGACCCGTGGATCGGCTCGAACATCGACGTCTGACCGGGATGAATGTTGCCCGATGCCGCAATGCCCATTCCGCCCTGAAGCATTGCACCCAGGTCGGTAATGATATCTCCGAATAAATTGGTGGTGACGATCACATCGAACCACTCCGGATTCTTGACCATCCACATGCATGCGGCGTCCACATAGGCATGATCGGTGTCCACGTCGGGAAACTCTTTGGCAACGTGAGCGAATGCGCGAGTCCACACATCCTGCGGCCTCACGGCGTTGGCCTTGTCCACCAGAGTGACCGTGGGTTTCTTCCCGTCGCCTCGCTCAGCAGCCCTCTTTTGCGCGACCTGGAACGCATACCGTGAGGCACGCTCACAACCCTTCCACGTGTACACGCCATTCACGATCGCAATCTCGTCCGGAGTGTTCTTCTTCAGGTGTCCGCCGATCTGGGAATAGATCCCCTCCGTGTTCTCACGGACCACGGTGAAATCGAGATCGGCCGGACCTTTGTCTTTCAGGGGGCACAGATGATCGGCATACAGCTTGATCGGACGCAGGTTGATATACATGTCGAGTCCGAAGCGCAGTCCCAGGATCACCGATCGTTCGACGAGTCCGACCTCGACATCGGGGTGACCGATCGCACCCAACAGGAAGGCGTCCAAAGTTCGCCATTCGTCCAATAGCGAATCCGTCACCAGTTCCTTGGTCTTCAGATAGTGCTCACCGCTGTGCGGGTAATCGACCAGTTTGTATTGGAACCCTTCGAGATCCGCTACCGCCTCGAGAACCTTCAAACCTTCTTTGGCAACCTCGGGACCGATCCCGTCGCCGCCTAGGACACCTATATTGTACGAACTCATCCAACCTCCGTTTGTCTCAACAGTTGCCACCCATAACCAAGACGCCCCACCGGCGAATGGCGATAGGAATTGTAATCTCGCCGCACCTTACACGCGATTGCTGACTCTATGAGCGTCGTCTCTGACGGTAAAAAACCCCCGGTGCTTGGCCGGGGGTTTTTGGGGAAGTTGGTAAGGGCGACTCTGCTTCGGCATACCCCTAGGGCGTTATTTCCGTGTGCAGAGCGAACCTGTATCCGTTGAAGCCGACGTCCGTGCGAGCCCTGTCCGCCAGGTTTCCGAGGATCCCCCCAGCTTGCAGCACAATCGCCAACTGCTGGTTCACCTGTCGACGCAGGTCCATGCCGAGCCGGAAGGATTGGCCTGCCTTACGCAATGCGTCATCCGTATCGCTGTTGGCAGTTATCGAGGTGCGAAATTCTGCTTGCGGACCCAGTGTCGTACCTGGAGCCAGCGGGAACGTCCACCGCATGCCGGCCGTGGCGAGGTTGCCACGAGGAAGTACTGCCGCACCAGTTGCGGTCGCCTCGATCTGCGGGTTGCTGCGGAACACGTCGTACCCGTACAAGATCAAGGTAGACGATCCAATCCCCTGATTGAACGAGATGTAGCCGACCATTCGATTGCCCACACCATTCTGGGTCACGGAATTCAACTCGTCCTTCGAACGCATGGCGAATATGCCAGCTACCCTTATGTACGACCGGCGCCCGACAGGACCTTCCAACCCAGCGCGGAACCTGATTTCCTGACCTGGTTTGAGTTCATCGTTCTGCCCTGCGACAGGCACGTACTCCAGCGGTAGGCGGTAGGTGCCACCAAGGCCTATGGCAAATCGCCCGGCAGGAATGGCACCCGCGAAGCCTCCTCCAATGCTGCCCCCTGAGCCCAGCTGCGGCGCTGCGAAGCCTATGACGTCACTCGAAAGCGCGCCGAGCACTGCGAGCTCGTCCTGAGTGACAGTCTTCACACCGGTAGGCGCCGTGCCGTTCAGAATGATCATCAGGCGGCTGGGGATCACGTTCAGACTGAGGCGCGCTTCGGTATCCAGAATTCCCGAGATTGTCTGGTCGGCGAGTGCGGTGGGGTCTTTGGACGTGAGTTGGACGTTGGCGTATCCCGTGGACACCGTGAGGTCTCCAACCTGCCCGAAATGCACGTCTATCCCGACAGGCACAGCCATCTCCGAGATGCTCTCGAGCTGGAGCGCACCGACATCGTTATCGAAAGAGTAACTCTCGTAGAATCCCGCCGCGCGTACCCGAACCGATTGCTGTGCGTGGATCGGTATGCCGGCCGCGGCCAGCAACAAAGCCGTAACTACGATCTGAAAGCGTTTCATGGCAGCCTAAACACGATTCGGATGATGCCGATTTGAGTCTGTAGCAATGGTTCTACAGGAGGGGTCTCGGCGATTGTACTCCCTGTCGCTCGTGTACTCGTCTGAGTCTGGTCAGCCATCTGAGACGCGTGTTCGGATTGCGTCGCCGCAATGTCGCCGATCGTCGACCCAATCGCTGACATAACGGGATCGGGAGCCACGGGCCCGATCACCAGCACCGGGTCAACCGGCGGTTCTGCTGCGGTAACGGTAATCTCCGAGAGCGTTGCAGCCTCCACAACCGGCGCCACCTCATTTGCCTGATAACTCTCACGCGCCGCCTGGAAGTTCGGGTCGGCTTGCGCAGCTTCTTGGAAGTGTGCGGCTGCCGCGACGTAGTCTCCCCTGTCCTCGGCAAGAAGACCTCTGGAGTAAGCGAGA
>CAYTDU010000216.1:0-8233 GCA_964436395.1 uncultured Gemmatimonadaceae bacterium
AGTTCACCGCTACCCGATGCGCGTTCGCGATCGGTGATTGTGAGTGTTCAAGAGGTCGATGCACGTTTGACATCTACGAGATCAAACGCGCAATCGCCTGTGGACGGCTTTTATCTAACAGCCTTTACAGTGAGCGAGCAGCCAGGCCAGCCCGCGGAGCGGGCCTTAGGCTTCTCTTTAGCCTACAGCCCGCGAAGGGGGAGTGGCCTGGCGGAGCAGGCACTGTCATGCCCACTGCGCGGGCCTGGTCCCGACAGAACTCTGCAATATGCGCTTCCCCAACCAACCGAAGAACGTTGAGCTGGAGTATCAGGTGATCGCGATTAACAAGGCCGGCTAGAGCAACGAACGAAGGGCGCGCGGATGGAATACACCGGCGGCAACTACCGCTCGTCCGCTGAGCCCAGACCCGGGCTGACGGCCACTCCATCGTCGATGTCGTTCCCGGGGTGGACGATCACCTCGTCCCCCTCGCGGAGTCCTTCCAGCACCTGCGTGGCAAGGCCCGCCTGCTGACCGATCCGCACCGCGCGGCGCACCGCATGGCCGCGCTCTACCACGAATGCCGCCCAGCCCTCCCCGACTCGAAAGAGTGCGGCGCTAGGCACCTGGAGGACGTTCTCTCCCTCCCAGACGATGAATCGGGCCAACACCTGGTAGCCCGCACCGAGCGAGCCGTTCCACCGGTCAGCCGGCGATTGGATCACAGCGACCACGGGCACGCGTTGTTCCTCGACGCCCAAGGATGAGACCGACGTGAAACCCTGCGGCTCAACACGCGTCACGACCGCTTCCAGCGGCTCATTGCCACCCCACTGGTCGAGCAGCACGCGCGTGCCCACGCGGATGCGTACCGCATCCTGCGACAATACGTCGGCGTGCACCTCGAGACTTTGTGTGTTGCCGACGACTACCAGTGGCTCACCCGGGTTCACCTGCCGCGCGCTGCGGCTGGGAACCGAGAGCACACGCCCCGCCACGGGGGAGCGGAGCACCTCCTCCACGCCGAGGTTGCCCGTGCCCGAAGCGCGCCGGAGTGCCGCGCGTGCGGCTTCGAGTTCGGCGTGAGTGCGTTCGGCCTGGCTTACTGCCTGTTCGAGCGCCTGGCGTGTGGCGGAGCCGGACGCGGCGAGCCGCTCGATGCGCGCTCGTTCCGACTGCGCGTGGTTGGCCGCGGCCTCGGCGGCGCGTACGCGCGCTTCTGCTCCCGTCCGCCCGGAAGGGTCGAGAACGGGTGTCCGTGGAGGTTCCAGATAGGCGAGTGCCTGGCCCGCCACCACCGAGTCCCCGGCCACGAGTCCGATACGGCGTACCCAGGCCGTTACGGGAGACGAGACCGCGTAGCGGTCCGACACCTCGGTCCGCGCCTCTTCCTCCACGATTACCTGGAGCGGTGCGCGCCCAACCACAGCCGTTTGCACCGGGACGGGCTTGGGGAGGAACGACCAGACGAGCGCCGCCAAAACCAGCACGGCGATGGACCCCAACACAATGCGCTTGCGTGTGATTCGCAACATCATTCCCTCGTCTTTAGAACGCCCACGAGATCGAGGCGGTCGAGTTTGCGGCGAACGATCAATGCCGACACAACGGCCGAACCAAGCACCACCGCGGCGGCGATACCGAAGGTCTTACGGCCCAGCACCAGCGGGAACCTGTACATGTCGGTCTGGAAAGCCTGCACCAGACCGGCGCTCGCCATGGAGCCGAGCAGGAATCCGATCGGGAGGGCTAAGAGCGTAAGCAGCGCGAGTTCGCCCAACAGTATGAACGAGATCTCCGCTCGCGTCAGCCCGAGGACGCGCAGGCTGGCCAGCTCACGGTCGCGCTCAGAAAGCGAGATGCGCGCCGCGTTGTAGACCACACCGAACGCTATGACTCCCGCGAACACGGTCAGAATCAGTGTCATCGTGAGCATGCTGCGGTCCATGGTGTCGTTGAACGAGGCAATCATGCGCTCCTGCGACACGATGCTCGCCACCTGGGGCCGATCTCTCAGTGCTCTCGTCAGCCTGTCTTCCACACGGGAGTCGGTGAGGAGCAGCGCGCCCGAGACCGACGGCCCTGTGCCCACCATGCGGTTCAGCCGCGACAGCTCCATATATGCGGCCAGCCCGACATACTGCTGGGTGATGGCGGCGACAGGAACGGTCCGTGTGCGGCGCGCCCCTTCGCGCACCTCAACTACGATCTCTTCGCCCGGCGAAGCCCGGAGTATCTCCGCGAGGCGTTCGGTGAGTACGATACCCTCGGGCGGAATGGTTATCGGTTCGAGGTCGGTATCGATCACCTGGCGGAGGTATGCGCTCGGGGGGATGCCTTGGATCGCGGTGTCGTAATGCCTGTGCTCGTGTCTGAGGCGTACCGGAGCCGCCCGCATCGGCTCCGCCCAGCGCACGCCCGGCAGCGCTCGGAGTTCCTGGACTGCCGCCGTAGAGGCGGGTCCGATGAATGTCACGTTCAGGTTCTCGCGCTGCGCGACGCCATACTCGACGCGCAGCACGTGATCGATGGAGTCGGTGAAGAACATCCCCATTATGAGAATCGCACACGAGCTGGCGATCCCTACCACCGTGAGCAGTGAGCGCGCCGGCCGACGTTCCAGGTTGCGCACGATCATGCGCGAGGGTTGGTCGAGAATACGCTCGAGTCCGAGACGTTCGACCAGCGTCTTCTTATAGAGGGGCGGCGGGGCGGGGCGCATCGCAATGGCCGGGGACAGACGGACGGCATTGCGCACCGCGCCCAGTACACCCAGAACAGAAGCTCCCGTGGTAAGGCCCACGGCGGTGAGTATCACGGGCACGCTGGCCTGATAATCCAGCGCGGGGAACCGGTAGTACTCCATGTACAGGTCGCCCATGAGCGAGCCCAGCCACAGCCCCACCCCGATGCCCGCGGCCGCCCCGGCGAGAGCCATCACGAGTACCATTTTTACATAGTGGAACCCCACCGCGACGCTACTGTAGCCGAAGGCCTTCAGCACACCGATCTGCTCGCGCTGGAGGGCGATGAGGCGGCTCACCACGACATTGAGCAGGAACGCCGCTACGGCCAGGAACACTATGGGCAGCGTCGTTGACGATGACCGGAGCCCACGGAACTCTTCGGATATTGCCCAGTGGGACGGTTGCACGCTCCGGGCGTAGGCTCCCACGCCCCCGTACGGTTCGAGAATCAGGTCCACCCGCTCGAGCACGTCGTCCAAGCTGGCGCCCGGGACGAGTGAGAAGGCGACATCGTTGAAAGCGCCTTCCATGTCGTAAGCGGCCGCGAGCGCCTGGCGGCCCATCCAGAGTACTCCGTAACGCTCCGGGTCTGGGAAGATAGTGCCGGGCTGGACCTGCAGCAGGTGCTCGGGCGTGAGGGCGATACCGACGACAGTGAGCACGCGCCGCCTCCCGTTCACGATTGCGGTCAGCTCGTTTCCGGGCCGCAGCGCATGGGCCTGAGCGAACGTCTCGTTGAGGAGCACCTCGTCGTGCCGCCCCACGCGCACCAGGCGCCCTTCGCGAATGAACAAGCGGTTGAGCGGCGGCTGCTCGTCCTCCGGCACCGACACGAGCAACCCGGCCACCGGCTCGTCGAAGCCCGGCACCTCGAGGTTGACCGGGGCCGTAACGCGAGTCTCGACAGTGCTCACGCCCGGAATGGCAGCAAGCCGCTCGCGGACGATCTGCGGAGCCCGGCGGGCCGTGGCGAACCCGTCGGCAAAGCGGTACTCGCGGTAGTAGTTGTCGAGCGTACGCTCCAACGAGGCCATCACGTTGCGCATCGCCACGTAGGTCGCGACACCCGCGAGCACCACGAACGCGATTGCTACGGCCTGACTGCGCATCTCATACAGGTCCCGGAACAGCTTCAGGTCGAACGCCTTCATGTCACCACGTCAGCTCGCATGCCGGCGTCCTCTTCGGGTTGACCTCTACCTCCGTGATGAGTCCGTCGCGGAGGTGGAAGATCCGCTCTGCGATCTCGGCCTGCACGACATTGTGCGTAATGACCGCGGTAGTCGTGCTCAACTCATGGTTCACGCGTTCGAGAGCCTCCAATACCACCACGCCCGTCTCCGAGTCCAAGGCGCCGGTGGGCTCGTCGCAGAGCAGCACCGCGGGGCGCTTTGCGATGGCGCGCGCGATGGCGACTCGCTGCTGCTCTCCACCGGAGAGCTGTGCCGGGAAGTGGTCCAAACGCCCACCCAGCCCAACCATGTCGAGTGCGTCCGCCGGAATCATCGGGTTCTCGGCGATCTCGGTAACGATGGCCACGTTCTCGCGCGCCGTGAGACTCGGGATGAGGTTGTAGAACTGGAATACGAAGCCCACGTGGTGGCGTCGATAGTGCGTCAGCTCCGCGTCGTCGGCCCGCGTCAGATCGGTGTCCTGGTACAGCACCTGCCCGGATGTAGCGGTATCCAATCCTCCAAGGATGTTGAGCAGGGTCGACTTGCCGCTCCCCGACGCACCGAGCAGCACCACCAGTTCGCCGGCGTACAGGTCGAGGTCGACGCCCCGGAGCGCGTGCACCTTGACCTCGCCCATCTCGTAGATCTTCGTGACGCCCCGTGCCCGGAAGACGAAATCGGCCGCCATTGCTCACCACACCCTGCCGAGGGCGTTCAGGACCGCAGCCTCGGCGATGGCCTTGTCGGCCATTGCGTCGGCGAGACGAGCGCGTGCTCGCCTGAGGGCTTCCTCCGCGTCGAGCACGTCGGCCGACAGTGCCACCCCTTCCTCGAACTGGTTGCCCACGACGCGGAACGACTCCTCCGCCTCGCGCACGTTCTCCTCCGCCACCCCTACGGCTTCGGTCGCGCGCCGCACCTCGAGCCGGACGCGGGCGGTTTCTACGGCAACTTGCTCCGTCGTGGCCTGCAGCCGCGCCTCCGCCGCCTCCAGCCGCGCCCGTGCCTCACTCCGCGCCGCGGAACGGCGCCCACCCTCCCAAATCGCCCAACTGCCGGATAAACCAAACTCCCAGGTAGAGTTGAACCGGTCCTGCTCCATGAAGAAGTATGGGTTTGGCTTCGCACGGAGCCAGCGCGCGTAGAAGTCCAGCACCGGGAACCAGCCCGTACCGGTTGCGCTCACGCGCTCCCGCATGCCCAGCACCTGGCGCTCGAGGGCCGCTAGGCGGGGGCGGTCGTCCTCTGTTGGCGCGTTTGCCGCGTTCAACTCCTCCGGCGGAGATTCCAGTGTGAGCACCTCGCCGGGATCGGACACCGTCCGTAGCGGTTCGTCCAAAGGGAGCCCGATGAGACGGTTGAGTTCGAGCTGGCCCACGCGCACCTGGTTCTCGACCTCGACCTGTTCGAGTAACACCTCGGATCGGCGCGTCTGCGCCGCCAGCAGATCACGCCGCAGTGCGGCGCCCTCCTCAACCCGCTCCCGGACCACCAGCAAATGTGCTTCTACACCCGCGAGGGCCGCCTCGATCGTGGTGTGGAGCTCAACGGCACGGCGGAGGTTCCAGTACGCGCGCCGGATATCGAATGCCACATCGGAGCGCTCCTGCTCCAGGACGAGTACAGCCGCAGCGGCATCGTGGCCGGCCGCACGGGTTTCGTGCCCCAGCCGGAGCTGCGTCATGAGGGGAACTTCGAGGCTCAACTCAGTCTGGAAACGGTCGAGTTGTACGCCCTGGAACGTGAAGGTGCTGTCGTAACCGGGGAGTGTGAATTCCACCGGTGGTATGTTGTCGCTCAGCCGCCCGTATGATGCCTGGCTGCGCAAAGCCGGTAGCCGTGCCGCCCCAACCTGACGCACAGCTGCGCGAGCGGCATCTGCTTCGGCGCGCGCGGCACGCAGGCGGGCGTTGTGCTCGAGGCCTAAACGAACCCCCTCCTCCACGGTGATATCGCGAGCTTCCTGCGCAGTGGCCGCGTTCGGGCACAGCGCCGCCAGGAACATCCACACATGGGGGCCGCCGAGCCGGCGGAATGCGCGCCGGCCGGCACGGCGGGTCGTCGCCCCGAGACTATGTGCCCCGAGTCGAGCACGCCCGCCGCAGCGTTCCGTGCGGCCTCCTCTTCCCGCGGGCGCCAAAACGCCCGCAACAAACGCCTGTACCATGTGTCGGCCTCCAGCGACGGGATGTATTGCAGCACCGCGGTGCCCGCGCGCTCGACGATACGGTTCAGGAAGGGCAAGGGCAAGGGCAGCATTGGCCATAGTACTGTCAAGCCGGGCTGCTAACGCTTCATCGACAAGTTGAGGAACGCGGGTCACTTCTTGGGTTAATAATGCCAGGCGACTCGAGGAGAAATGAGGCACCAATGTGTCACGAACCAGTTGATCGAAGGTGTTTCATCACGACAGGCATCAACGGGCTGACCTGCCTGTCGGTTCCGTGGATTGTCGGCGTGACCCCACAGTCCGTTTTCGGGCGGGGCCGTGTTCAGGATGACGGGATCCGCGCCACCGTGCGAGAGAGCACGCTCTTCGCCGGAATTCGCAAACCGATCCGGACCCGCCGAGAACTGGAGCCCCGGATCGAAGAGGTGAGGGCGGCATGTGGAGACAGGATCGCGGGCCCCCTTACGCACATCTTCCGGTTTGACACGCCGGTGGATGGCTCGGACTCGGAGATCGGATTCTCAGTTCGGGAAGCGGTGAACGTGGGTGATGTTCGTACCCACAGGCTGAGGTCCATGCATTTCTTCTCGAACATCCACGAAGGATCGATGGAGACCCTGGCTCAGACCCGCGGCCAACTGTACGAATACATGAACCAGGTTGGCCTCTCCCCGGAGCTGGAGTTGGTCGAGGTGTTCCACCGCTATGACCCCGCCGACCCTGAGAACCAGAGGGTCGAGAGCATGGCCTCCTTTCTTCCCTGGCCGGAGAAGTACAGGGAGGAGTTGGTCCGGGTGCTGGGGGAGGATGTGGCCGAGGTGGTGTGGGAGGGTGGAGGTACCATAACATGCCACACGCCGGTGGACGAACGGTGCCGATGGGTGGCGAGGTCCATCCAGCGATTGAAGGAACGCAGCAGTCTCGAAGAACAGTTCGACGTGCTTTCCCGTGTGGCCTTGGTTCGTCCTCCGGAGGACATCGAGCAACACAAGGCCGTCTACGAAGCGACCGGCGACATAAACGCCGTGTTCGACTCCCTACGTGCCGGGTTCCGGGACGCCGGCCGGACCAGGGGGTGGTTCGACGCACCGTCGTTCGATGGCAACAAACTGCACGTCAGCAAAGTGCCGTACAACGAAGAAGCCTACCTGGCGGCAACCACTCCAGAGGAGACTCGAAAGGCCTATTGTTTCTGTGCCCTGGTGCGGGAGGCGGAGGATCCGCGGATCGACCCCGTCTTCTGCTATCGCGCGGCTGGTTGGGACAGGCAGCTCTGGGAGCCTGTGTTGGGAGTGGAGTTCAAACGTTGCGAGATCACGCACTCCATCCTGAAGGGGGACGGGTTCTGTGCGTGGGACTACTATCTGGAGTGAGTTCGCAACTCCGGACCTGACCTAGACATTCAGCCTCGGGTGCATCGTGTTCGAGATGCTATCCGGTGACAAACCGTTAGTCGGCACGTCTACGATGGAAATCGTGGCCAGGCGGTTCGACCCAACCGTCAGGCGACAGCCAGGCCGATCGTTGATATACAGGCTCTCAAACGTCTGGAAACGAGGCAGATAGGTCGTTCACAAAGTGGGTAATGTGTCTCGCGTTTCTGTGGGCTGCCTGCGGTGAAGCAAATCCAGTTGGCGAAGAGAACAACGGGACGGTTGGGCCGCCTCCCGAGGGTGACTGGACCGGGGTCTGGAACCGGTATAATCTAGCGGCCAGCAGCGACAACGCCATGGTGTTGAGCATGGGAGGGGATCGGGCAACGTCCGCGGGCATGGCGATATTGAGGCAGGGCGGCAATGCCGCGGATGCTGTGTTGGCGGCAAGCATGACCCACATCGTCAGTCTGGCGGGTTTGGCTGTCAGTTTCGGGGGCGTCATTTCGATGGTGTATTACGACGCTCAATCGGGTCAGGTGCACTCGATGAATGCCGGCTTCAGAGTTCCTTTGCTGGAGACGAATCCTCCGGTTCAGACTCGGACGGCATCTACTTGGGGCAGCGAACTACCGGACGCTGCGGGATCGCTCCTTCCGAGAATGGAGTGCGGTTACGGCTGCGTGACGGACCCTCACTAAACAAGCTCCGCTGCTACCTACGACACGTTAGGTTGACGGAGCCCGCAGCACCCATGGCAGGGAGCAAACAGTTCGCCACCGTTTC
>CAYTDU010000217.1:0-8223 GCA_964436395.1 uncultured Gemmatimonadaceae bacterium
GTACCGCGGGCAAACCAAGGAAGTGTTACAAGATCTCGGCCGATGGAGTCGCCGCACTTCAGCAGTCCAGAGACTTGTATGACAGTCTTTGGGCGGGCGTCAGCCTTAGCACCGGTGCGAGCGAGTCATGAACAAACAGAGTCGGCCCCCGCTAATGGCGCGACTGCTCGTATCCGTTTTCTCATCGGCGGCGGTGAGAGCCGAACTCCGCGCTGACCTAGCGACCCGATTCGAACAATTGGCCCGCCAGGATGAGGCTGCCGCAAGGCGCTGGTACTGGTTTCAAGCTGTGGCATGCCTTTCGCCGTTCGCGAGGCTCGAGTTTGGCAAGAGAACCAGGAACAAACGGTGGCCGACCGTGGGATCTCTGACCGGCGGTTTGGTGCAGGAGCTCCGCTTTGCCTTGCGAAACTTGATCAAGCGTCCCGGTTTCTCGGGCACAGCTGTGCTCACGCTAGGGATCGGCATCGGAGCTACGACGGCGATCTTCAGCGTGGTCAACGGCGTGTTGCTACGACCTCTTCCGTACCCGGAAGCCGATCGGTTAGTCAATGTGTGGCAGGTTAACCGGTCGTGGTTTGACTCTCCGAATGCGGGTCTCCGGACATGGGCGAATTCATTTCCGCTCTCCATGCCTGTGCTTCGGGACTGGGAAGAACTCGGCTCCGCGTTTGAGAGTCTTGGAGGTTACGACGACCGCAGGTTTGTGTTCACCGGAGGTGACCGGCCGGAGGCTTTGTCTGGCACCCACCTCACGTCAGGGGTGTGGCGTGCGCTGGGTGTCCCTCCGTTACTCGGGCGCACCTTCTTGCCTTCAGATGATGAAGTCGGTGCCGAGCCGGTGGCAGTACTGGGGCATGATTTCTGGGAGGCTAGGTTCGCAGGCGATCCGTCGGCTTTAGGGTGCCCCGTTCAGCTAAACGGTGTGAGCTACACGATTGTCGGTGTCATGCCACCTGGGTTCTACTTCCCAAGTACTGGGAGCTCTGACGTATGGGTTCCGTTCCCCGATGAGGAAAAGGCCGACAGTCGTGACAGCCAGTTCTTTTTCTCGATCGCGCGGCTGAGACCGGAGATCACAATTGCCCTAGCGCAACGCGAGATGGAGGTCCTGACCGAACGCCTGGTTGAGAGCAGGGACCACAATCCGGACCACGGCGTGCGAGTGGTCTCGAGAATCCAGGAAGTGGTCGGTGATGTTCAGCTCATCCTGCTCGTGCTACTTGGAGCTGTTGGCGCCGTGTTGCTCATCGCGTGCGCCAACATCGCAAACATGTTGTTGGTGCGGGCCACAGAACGTCGCCGCGAGTTGGCCATCCGAGCCGCTATGGGTGCATGGCGCAGCAGGCTGCTGCGGCAGCTCCTGAGTGAGAGTATGGTGCTTTCACTGGCCGGAGGCGCCGCGGGCGGGCTGCTTGCGTTCGTTTGCTTCGGACCGTTGATGGCGATGCTTCCTGGTGGGCTACCCAGAGCCGACGAGGTAGCGCTCGATGTTCGGGTATTTCTGTTTCTGGCAGCGGTATCCCTATGCACCGGTCTATTAGTGGGATCCTTTCCCGCATTTCGCGCAGCGAAGGCCGACGTGGCCGAGATGCTCCAGAATGGCGGCAGGGGATTCGCAGGGGCGCGACGTCAGAACCGGACACAAGGCCTGTTAGTCATATCTGAAATCGCCTTGGCGTTTGTCCTTCTGTTCGGCGCCTCCTTGTTGGTGAAGAGCTTCATCAACCTCACCTCGGTCGAACGCGGGTTCGACGCCGAATCGATCCTCGCGTTTGATCTCAACATATCTACTGAGGCGTTGACGAGGCCTTCACAATCATCTGGCTCTCGCGGACCCGTGGAGTCTACGCCGACACAAGTTGCAATGCAGCAATATGTCCGAGGGCTTGAAGAGGAGCTTCGCGCGATACCAGGCGTGTATCTGGTGGCGACGGCCGACAACGCACCGTTCCTGGGAGGGACGAGTTCGACCACCATGACCCTCGAGTCGTCCTCGGGCTTACAGGAGACCAACATGGAGCGTGGTCTGGCAACGCCGCCGTACTTCCGGTTGATGGGTATTCCGATCACCGCGGGCCGCGCCTTTACGCTCGAGGACAGGGTTGGAAACGAACGTGTGGTAATCGTAAGCCGTAGTGCGGCCAATCAATATTGGCCCGGCCAAGATCCTGTGGGACATCGGATCCGTTTTGGTGGGCTCGAGTCGGAGCGGCCGTGGCGGACGGTCGTTGGGGTTGCGGAGGATGTGCGCCACCAAGGGCTCGAGGTAGTGCCTCGTCCAAAGGTGTACTTTCCATTCTTTCAGCTTTCCAGGGGATCCATCGATGTCCTGCTGAAAACGAACGTCGATCCGGCAGTGGTGAAAGGAAGCGTGCGGGATGTTGTCCAAAGGTTTGATCCGACCGTACCCGCGCCACGGATTCGTGAACTCGAGGGAGTGGTACACGCATCGGTTGCCGCGCCGAGGTTCAGAACCCGCTTGGTTTCGCTCTTCGCGGTTTTGGCAGGTCTCTTGGCCGTGATCGGAGTGTATGGTGTGCTGTCATATTCGATGGCGCAGCGCTCGGCGGAAATAGGAGTGAAGATGGCGCTTGGCGCAACGGGCCCTAGAGTCGTCAGATCAGTCCTGTTTCGAGGTGGCTCTCTTGCAGCCGTTGGTTTGGCTGTCGGTGTCGCGATATCTCTCTCGGCTACCAGGGTGCTCGAAAGTTTCCTGTTCGAGACAAGCGTCCACGATCCATTTGCATACGTGCTGGCCGCAATCGTATTGGCGGTTGCGGCGCTGTGTGCGAGCTTTCTCCCCGCTCGGCGAGCCACGACAATAGATCCCGTGGAGGCACTCAGGGCGGAGTAACACCTTGTGATTCAAGGATGCTTGCCTTAGATACCGCATTCACGACAGCTGGAGTCGCGTGATGTGGATACGCATCCTGCTCTATTCTTGGGCTCTTATCGCGATAGCCCCCGACGTCGCGTGCACGGCGCGGGAGCTCGGCGGAAGCACACCGATGCAAGACGGTTTCTCCTGGGTAATTGAAGATCAGTTGGCTGGAATGTCTCAGCCAGGCGCTTTTACCTCGCTCGACGAAGATGCCGAGTTCCTCGCGGAGCAGGGAATAGATCTGCTGATATCTCTCACCGGCGGAGTTCCCAACCCCGAAGTGCTGGCCAATTTCGGTATAGAATCCCATCACATACCAGTGGAGGATTTTTACCCGCCAACGCTCGCGCAGCAGGTCGATTTTGTTGAGAAGACTGCTCAGACATTGGAGGGCGGAGGGCGAGTCGGGGTGCACTGCGCCGCGGGGATTGGGCGAACGGGGACTATGCTGGCGACTTATTTAGTATTCCTCGGCAGCTCACCTGACGATGCGATAGAACGGGTGCGGCAGCTTAGGCCTGGATCGATAGAGACAGCTGCTCAGGAACAGGCAATTAGGGAGTATTACGAGTATTTGCGGCGGGATTGAGACAGGTCCGTCGTGGCTACGCCACAACCTGGAAAATTGGGGACGCGCCGCTGCGGGGCACGTGCAACACAGGCCCTGTGTAATGATTCCGTGATGGCTATAAGTGATTGCCTGACAATGAGTTGTAATGAACGAGTTGGACTTGATCAAGGGGAATAGGATTTGCTGCGAAGACTTTTTGGTTAACCATCCTTCTTTGCTCCGGAGTGAGTGTCATGAAAAAGAAGAAACCCTTTGTAAAGCCCGAGTTGCGGGAAGAGGCATCGCTGGAAGAGGTGACGTTGAATAGCGGAGGCAACGGCTCAATCATGTGACCGTGGCTGGCGGCATGGGTCTCGGGCTCAACCGAGCTGTGTCGCTGCAGGCAGGCACTTGCTTCTTCTTCGATGCGTTCAACCGGGACAGCGCGCCAGAGCCGTTTGGGCCTGGCGCGCATTGCGTTGACGACGGATCTTGTGAATGATGCGTACGCCGATCTCCGTAACATGTGACGACGCTTCTGTTCGCGAGAAGCTCGAGGCGTGGGTCCGTCGTTGCGGGATTGTCCCGCCAAACAAGTTGTCGTTTCGCGTGATGATCGGGTCGCCAGACACGCACAAGGGCTCCCGACGAGTTTTTCGTCAGCCTGCGGTTGAAATCAGGTCTGGCCCTCCAGATTGCGGTGTCCACATTTCATGGGTCACTGCGCCGGCCATCGCCTCGATTCCAGGGGGATCGTCGGAGGCCTCTGTAGTTCTCTCTCCAACTGCAACGAGTATGATGGGAACTTGTGTCGAAACGTTCCTGATCACGGTACTTATCTTCCTCCTGCGCCGCGCCGGTTGGCACCATGTGCACGGTGCAACAGCGCGAGACCCTCAGGGCCGCGGATGGCTTATCGCGGGTGACGCAAGAGCTGGGAAATCCACAACCGCTGCACTCTTGGCATCGCGCGGTTGGCCGGTTGGAACAGACGACACCGCGTTTCTCGTTGACGATGACGAACGGGTATCGGTCAAGGCTTGTCATGGCCCCATCGCACTCCGAAAGGGTGGTTACACGCTATTGGGCAGAAACGTGGGAGAACTTCTGCAGCGTCGCCAAAAGATGGCAGTTTGGCCGGAGGACCTCGGCGCGACATGGCTACCCAGCGTCGAACCTGACATGTTGCTGTTCACTACTGTGGGAGACCGAGTCTCGAAGGCAGAGCCTATAGGAGCACGAGAGGCTTTGACTGAACTGGTGCGCTGGTCGGCTTGGGTTGTGCTCGAACCTGAACTAGCACAAGAACACTTGGACCTGTTGACGAAACTCGCGAAGCAAGCGCAGGGATACAGAGTTACACTCGGTCGAGATCTCTTTGACCACCCGAACAGGCTCGCGGAGCTAATACCATGAGCGTTTGCTACAAACAACACCCAGAACTGCGGCTCACCGAGGTTGAAGGCGAAGGTGTGGTTCTGCACCTCGGCACACGTCGCTATTTCAGTGTTACCGAAAGTGGGCTCATCCTGCTTCAGGCGCTGGAAACCCCGCGAACATTCGATGAGCTAGTCGCAGCTTTGTTGGAGGAATACGAGGTGTCTGAAGCAGAAGCGGCCAATAGTGCGCGAGAGTTCATTGACAAGTGTCTCGAATCGAAATTGCTGTTGGAGGAGGAGTAACCGTTTCTAGCTCACTTCCCCCTTCGTGGCGGTTTCGCGCGACGATGTCTGCACTGGTCATCCCACCACTCATTTCAATGTCTTCGTTCGCTCGCGTCGCGCGATGGCTAACTGGCGATCCTACCAACTCAGCTTTCGATTGTGGCAAGTTAGACGATCACGCACTGGCCGATTGGGTTAACCGCATTCTCTACCGCCTTGGTGGTCCTTGGCGACATACATGCCTAAAACGCGCTGTCATTCTCTACTATCTGTTTCGAAAAGCAGGCCGCCATGTTGAGCTCGTGATCGGGGTGAAACACGACGACTATGGTGCGGTGACGGCGCACGCGTGGCTCGTTCGAGACGGCGACCCCTATCTCGAAAACGATCCGGGCCACCCCCGTCGATTCAAAGAGATTGCTCGTTTCCCGGAGGTAGTGTGACCATGCAACCATCCGACCTGCTGCTCGAAACACTCCATCTGCGCGGTAACTGTGTTCCCGACAAGCTCCGGGACGGATGGGGCAAGGTCGATACGGCAGGAATGCGACCTCTGATCACCTTCGAAGGCGCAGCGCTCTGGCTATACCGCCGACTGCGTCAGCTCGAGATTGGTGGTGAGAAGACCATAGACCAAGGGTTCTTCACGTGGCTAGGTCGGATGGCTCGGCGCTCAATCGCCCAAAATGAGATGGTTTATCAGCATGCGGAGGAGGTGGTGAGTCTTCTAAACAGTGCGGACGTACCGAACGTGCTACTCAAAGGAAACGCGCTCCATCACGCGACGGACGGGTTTCCGTTCGCAACCGCGAGAGCAACAAACGATATCGATGTGCTTGTTCGAGAACCCGACGCTCGGAGGATGGAACGGCATTTCCTCGAGATCGGATACGAATATCACGCCCCGCCCGAACTTACCCCGGTCGATCACTACCACGTGAGGCCGTTGGCCAATGAAGCTGGCGTACCAGTAGAACTGCACTTCTCGACGAATGACGCGTTGCCGTACGAAGCAGCCTGGGACCGTCTAACAAACGGCCTAGTTCAAATCGAACGCAATGGCATAACATTCCATCCCGTCAGCGACGGAGCTTTTCTGGCACGGTACCACTCACGCTGTGTTTCACAACGCTCACGCGTTTCGACTCCGGTTCTTTCTGGATGCAGCATCCATTCTTGCCACTGACACGCCTATCAATTGGGACACGATCAACTCTCGCCTCGACTCCGCCGAAGTCCCCGGCCGGGCACGCACTGTAGCGTGGCTGGGTGCGGCAGCCTGGATTGCCGGAACCGAGCTGCAAGAGGACATCTCTCGGGGTATTCCACCATTCCCATTACATCGAATCATGCGGTGGCGCCTCAGCGTCCTGCGACGGTTCCACTCGAGTGGACGAATGGCTGAGAAGCTGCTGGACGAGGGCACGAGATGCGAAGCGGGAATGCTACTGACTCCATCCGTGAAATCGAGGTCACTGCCGATACGGATTCGCAGACGCACTGCTGCACTGTTTGCGAGAGTGGCGTACCTTGCGTGGCGGACTGCGTTTGAACGCAGAAAAGATGTTTGAGGTGTTAGATGCCGGCGCTATCGAGCGCCCAACGGCACGAAAGACCGTCGAGGATGTCGAGTGAGCCTCCCTGGCAGCACATACATCGTTGATCTCTTCAGACGACGCAAGGGTTTGCTGTTCCGTTTCGTATTCACTTCGGTCGGGCAAGCCGCGCTGTCCATGGGCTCGATTCTGTTGATTAGGGAATTTCTAACGGGGATCCTCGGAGAAGGCCGAGGTGTTGCCGCTGTAGCAGCCGAAGCTTTCGGCCAACGCGCGTCACTCTGGATTGTTGCTTGTTTGCTCACAGGAGCATATGTAGGAACCAGCCTCCTCGGATACGCCAACGCGGTCATACGTCAGCAGATGGTCAAGGTGCTGGAGCTTGGGATGATGGAAAAACTCATCTCGCATCTCCTCGGACTCTCAGTACCGTTCTTCAACCGTCAAAGCCACGGCGACATAATCCAAGCAGTTCGCCAGGACGTTACCAATCTCCGGATAGTTGTAATCGCATTGGCTGGTCTGTTTGTCAACGCGTGTCTCGCTGTTGGCTTGTTCGGCTCGGCACTGTGGCTGAGCCCTTGGTTGACACTCTGGGCGCTGATTGTTGTACCGCTGGCGGTAATCCCTATCTGGTCCGTTGCGCGGCGGATTCTCGCACAATCTTACACCGTACGTAAGCAAGGGTACGTGCTCTTTGACGTTATCCTGCAAATACTCCGGGGCATACGAATCATCAAAGCTTTTCGGGGCGAAGCACAAGAAGCACGGACAGCTACCGAGAAGGGGCGTGTGTACTTCGATGAGCTTGTCACGATGGTTCGCATCCGAGCACTCGCGCAATCGCTGCTCGAGTCTTTGGCCGGTGTCGGAATTGTGGTAGTGATACTGGTTGGGGGTTTGGATGTCATGCGTGGCGAATTGGCTTGGCCGTCTTTGCTGGCGTTCCTAATGGCCATACGTGCTCTTCACGGCCCGCTCAACAACATCAATAGAGAATACGTGGAGATCAAAAACTACGGCGCCTCCGTCGAACGCATCGGCGAACTCCTCGAAACCCGCCCCGAAGTCCCTGACCGTCCAAACGCAATGCCACTCGATCGTGGTCCTCAGGAGATCGCATTCGAAAACGTCTCGTTCGCGTACGACGACACTCTGGTACTCGAGGAAGTGTCTTTCTCAATCGAAGCCGGCCAAACACTCGGTATCGCGGGGCCGTCAGGGGCAGGCAAAACAACGTTGCTGAACCTGGTCGCTCGCTTCTTCGATCCTGCTTCAGGATCCGTGAGGTTCGACGGCAGGGACCTGCGCGAGCTTAGGTTGGCGGATGTGTACGACAAGCTCGCAATCGTCACGCAAGATCCGTTTCTGTTCGCAGCCACAATCAGAGAGAACATCCTCTGCGGGCGGCCGGAAGCGTCAGAAGATGAGGTCTTGCAGGCCACTCGGGCAGCAGAAATCCATGATGAGATCGCCGAGATGCCTGACGGCTACGACACAGTCGTCGGTATTGGCGGCAAAGGTCTGTCAGGCGGGCAGGCACAGCGCATAAATATAGCGCGAGCAATC
>CAYTDU010000218.1:0-8163 GCA_964436395.1 uncultured Gemmatimonadaceae bacterium
GACGCAAACTGAGTATCTCAGGTCTGAGGCCGAGTTGCTCCGCGCCAAGGCAACCCTGATAGACGCCCGCAACACAGAGATCGTAGCCAGAATCGAGTTGGCTCGAATAACCGGCCAGTTGAATTTGAGCTGGCTCGATCGTGAACTGGAGAACACCCAATGAGCAAGAAGCAACGAATCATCCTGGGTGCGGCATTGCTGCTCGTCGTTATCGTCGTGCTGAGTCTCACCGTATTCGGTGATGGTGGAAGCGACAGTGTGATTCTCGCATCGGGCACCGTCGAGGCCGCCGAAGCCGATCTGGGGTTTCAAATCCCGGGGCGCATCGAATCTATCGCCGTTCGGGAAGGCGACGTTGTCGATAGCGCGGCCGTGTTGGCGTCGTTGGATCGCGCCGAACTGAATGCACGGCTCGAAGCAGCGAGGGCCAGCGTTGCGGCTTCCCAAGCGGCACTAAGGGAAGTCAGGACCGGTTTCCGCTCGGAGGAGATCGCACAAGGGCGCGCGGCGTTGCGCGCGGCAAACGACCGAATGGAGAAGGCGAAACTCGATCTGGACCGCACCCAACGCTTGTTCGAGGGAGGGGCGGTCAGTCGCCAAGCGCTCGACCACCAGGAAACAGCGTTTGCTATGGCCGAGGCCGAGCAAGAGAGTGCCGCGGAACGGTTACAGATTCTCGAGACGGGGCCTCGTACAGAGCGCATCGCGGTGCAGCAGGCTCAGTTGGCCGGTGCCGAAGCTCAGGTGCGGCAGATCGAAGCTTCGCTGGAGTATGCGGTTGTGCGGGCACCATTTGCCGGGACGGTTTCTGTCAAACACCGCGAGCCAGGAGAGATTGTACAACCGGGTTACCCTGTGGTTTCCCTTCTGAATACGGTCGACCGGTGGGTGCGGATTTACGTGCGCGAGGACGAAGTGGGCCGCATATCGGTTGGGCAAGAAGCAACCATCACTGCTGATTCCTATCCCGATCGGACTTATACCGGCGTCGTCGTCTTTTTGTCTGACGAAGCGGAATTCACGCCGCGAAACGTCCAAACCACTGAAGAGCGGGTCAAACTCGTGTATCGAGTCAAGGTTCAGATCACGGAAGACCCGTCATTCGATTTGAAGCCCGGCCTTGCCGCGGACGTGCGAATCGAGACTTTAAGCCAGTGATAGCAGTATCTGACCTGACGAGGGAGTTCGGATCGACCCGAGCCGTGGTCGGACTGAACCTCGACGTAGCCGAAGGGGAGCTGTTCGGAATAGTAGGACCGGACGGTGCAGGAAAGACAACCACTCTACGCATGCTTGCCGGCGTTTTGCGGCCCACATCTGGTGATGCGATCATTGACGACAAGAGTGTTGCGACACGGCCGGAGGCGGTAAAATCGCAAATCGCGTACATGCCCCAGCGATTTGGCCTTTACTTTGACCTCACCGTGCTAGAGAACATCGAGTTCTACGCAGACCTTTACAGGGTGCCCAAGGCAGAGCGCCCGGCGCGATTGGAACGCCTCTTTGCTTTCTCCAACCTGGGGCCATTTCAAGATAGGCTGGCCGACAACCTGTCGGGTGGCATGAAGCAAAAGCTCTCGCTGTGTTGTGCTCTGATTCATCATCCAAAAGTCCTGCTGCTGGATGAGCCCACTTTTGGAGTCGACCCGATATCGAGACGCGATCTCTGGCTCATTCTCCATGAGATGGTCGAAGAGGGAGTGACGATTTTGGTGAGCACCTCCTACCTCGACGAGGCCGAGCGTTGCGATCGGGTAGCGCTGCTGCATGAAGGCAGGATCCTCGCGCTCGACACGCCCGAGTCGTTGTTGGATCTCCTACCTGGAGAGGTCTTGTCGATTCAGGGACCCGATCCTCGAGCGGCTCGCGATCTCTTGCAGAGTCTCCCGGGTGTCGTGGGAACGGCACTTTTCGGCAATACGGTTCATGCTGTCCTCGAACGGCAAGGGAATGTCCGAAACCGCGTGACCGAAGCGCTGTTTGGTGCAGGCCTGACCGGTTACGACCTCATTCCCGTGGAGGCTTCCCTGGAAGATGTCTTCCTCCATCTGGTTCGTGAGCGAGAGGAGGAGGCGAGTGCCTGAGGCCGTTCGTGTGAGGAACCTAACGCGCCGGTTCGGCGAGTTCACCGCGGTGGATCGAGTCACCTTTGACGTCGACCAGGGGCAGATATTCGGCTTCCTCGGACCCAATGGAGCCGGGAAGACCACCACGATTCGAATGCTGATCAGCCTATTGCCTCCCACATCGGGTGAAGGATGGGTGGCAGGGCTGGACATCCGTACCGAAGGGGAAGCGATCCGCACGAAGATCGGCTACATGTCACAGAAGTTCTCCCTTTACACCGACCTAACGGTCGATGAGAACATCATTCTATTTGCCGGGCTGTACGGGGTCACCGGAGACCGGTTTCGGCGCCGCCGGGATTGGGTGCTTGAAATGGCCGGTCTGACGGACCGGGGAAGCCAACTGACGGGCGATCTCCCGTTGGGGTGGAAACAGCGTCTCGCCCTCGGATGTGCCGTTCTCCACGAACCCTCAGTGCTCTTGCTGGACGAACCAACGTCGGGCGTTGACCCTGCTGCTCGGCGGCGGTTCTGGGATCTCATCAACGAGCTTGCGCAGGGCGGCACCACGGTCCTCGTTAGCACTCATTACATGGAGGAAGCCGAGTACTGCAATCGATTGGTCCTGATGAATCGAGGTAAGGTGATCGCTGTCGATGAGCCCAGAGGCCTGCGAGAACGGATGGACGAACCAATACTCGAACTGAGAACGTCGGAGACTCCTCACGCCGTAGATGCACTGAAACATTTGAACGGTGTACTCGAAGCAGCCATGTTCGGGCGTGCCGTTCATGTGGTTGTCGAGAACGAAGCGGAAGCACGAACGACAATTCCCGCACTATTTGCCGAACGATCAATCCCGCTGCAGCAGATCGAGCGGGTACAACCGAGTCTGGAAGACGTCTTCGTAGCGCTAGTGCGAAAAGAAGGCGGAGCCAGAGAGGGGTGATGGCATGAATTTCAGCCGCCTCATCGCTATTGCCCGCAAAGAAGTCCTGCAGCTGAAGAGAGACACGAGAAGCCTCATTCTGGCATTTGTCCTTCCCGTTTTCATGGTTCTCTTTTTCGGGTACGCAATAACCTGGGACATAGAAGACCTCCGGCTCGCCGTTTGGGACCAGGATAGGACTCGCGCCTCGCGTGAGCTGGTAGAGGTTTTCGAGGCGTCAGGATATTTCGAAGTCGTGGCCCACCCCACCACCTACAGGGAAGTTGACGAATACCTCTCTAGGGCCCGAGTCCGAGCAGTACTCGCAATCTCCCCCGGGTATGCCAGGGACCTCAAGGCAGGCAGATCAGTACCGGTGCAGCTCCTATTGGATGGAAGCGACGCCAACACCGCCACAATCGCACAGAATTACGCAGGGGCGATAGTGGCTCGACACTCGACGCTCATTCAACTACAGGGGCGGACCATGCCGGGCGTGGCGGGCGCTGAAACACGCATTTGGTACAACGAGACCCTGGAAAGCAGGAACATGATCGTTCCCGGACTGATTGCAGTTGTGATGTCGATCATCGCTGCGATGCTGACATCGCTCACAATCGCGCGGGAATGGGAGCGTGGCACCATGGAACAACTCGCGTCCACCCCTGTGATGAGCGTGGAGATCGTACTCGGCAAGCTCCTGCCCTACCTCGTGATTGGAATCTTGGACGTACACCTGGTTGTGGCCGTGGGGATGTTTGTGTTCGGCGTGCCATTCCACGGCAGCGTAATCCTCCTCGGGTTGCTATCGATTCTCTTCCTGATTGGCGCCCTTGGTGTCGGCATCTTCATCTCGTCGATAGCCGACTCACAGGTCTTCGCCATGCAGCTCGCGACGATAACGACGTATCTCCCGGCGATACTGCTCTCGGGTTTTCTGTTCGACATTGCAGGGATGCCAGTGTTCCTTCAGGGCATCACGTACTTGATCCCCGCCCGATACTTCATCATCGTAACCCGGGGAATCCTTCTGAAGGGAGTCGGAGTGGGCGCCGTCTGGCCCCATGCGTTGGCAATGTTGATCTTCGCAATAATCGGCCTGACGTTGGCCACACGCGTCTTCAAGAAGGAGATCAAGGTATGAAGATCTCCGCGTTGCGTGTCCGAGTGTTGATTCAGAAGGAACTCAGGCAGCTATTCAGAGATCCCAAGACGAAGCGGATCATATTCGCGGCTCCAGTCATTCAGCTGCTCTTGTTTGGCTATGCGGTGAACACCGACGTGCGGAACGTTGCGACGGTGGCCGTAGACCAGGACCGGACGGCTGAATCCCGCCTCCTACTGGAGACGCTTACAGCATCGGGGTATTTCCAGATCGTTGAAGCGGACAACGATCCCAAGACAATCGAGCGAGCGCTTGATGCGGGCTCAGCGCTAGTTGGAGTGCAGATACCACCCGGTTTTGCAACAGACTTGAAGGCGAACCGCGGTGCAACCGCACAGATCATAATCGACGGCACCAACTCAAACACGGCAACCGTCGCCCAGGGGTATGCAGCGAGAATCATCCAAGATTTCGCAAAACGACAGGCCGCTCTGCAAGGAGTGACTCAGCACGGCGGGATCGATCTACGATCGCGTGCCTGGTACAACCCCGATCTCTCGAGCCGAGTATACAACGTTCCCGGGGTGCTTGGACTCCTACTGGTCCTCATGGCGCTGCTATTGACAAGCCTTGCCGTTGTTCGGGAAAGAGAGCTCGGTACTCTCGAGCAACTCATGGTAAGCCCGATCAGTCCAAAGGAACTGATACTCGGCAAGACGGTGCCAGTGTTGTTCATCTGCCTGGTTGACCTGGGCCTGATCACGGTCTTGGCCCTTGTGTGGTTCGGCATACCGCTGCGGGGACCAGTTGCGGCCCTAGTCCTGGCGTCTTTCGTCTACGTCCTGGCCGGCCTCGGTGTCGGCCTCATTATCTCGACCATATCAAGGACGCAGCAAGAAGCCTTCATGACGATGTTTCTGTTCATCCTCCCGGCGATCATTCTCTCCGGCTTCATGTACCCGGTGGATACGATGCCGGAGATCTTCCAGCAGCTCACATACCTAAACCCCATTCGATACTTCATGGAAATGGTCAGAGGGATCTTTCTGAAGGGGCAAGGTGTGACCGATCTCTGGCTACAGTTTGTGATCCTGACAGGGATGGCGTTCTTGTCGGTGTACGCTGCCAGCAAGAGGTTCAAGAAAAGCCTCGAGTAGCTGGACCAAGTCCTCGACAAGACCTTATCTTGCGAGCAGATGAGTAAAACGAACAGTTATGGACTCTGCGAGCTTGCGAGGGAATTAGGACTCCCCGAATCTACCACGCGCTACTACCGTGACGTGTTCGCGCAGTTCATCCCCAGTGATGGGCTAGGACGGAAACGCCGTTACCCGGAGGAGGCCCTCGAGAAGCTCCGGTATATAGCCGGCGCATTTTCCGAAGGGCGGACACGAGAAGAGATAGCGCGAACGCTGGCGTGCAGCGGTGCACTGGACCATGCCGAAGACCCACCCGCCGCCCTGACCGCCGAATTCGTAGCACCGCAGCCAACGTCCGATCAAATCATCGAATCTCTGCTCGACGGAGAACGCGAGCAGCGGGAATTGATGTGGCAGATGGTTCGGGAACTCTCACGATTCGGCGACGCTATCGAACGTCAACACCACATCTTGACCAACCTGGTCGACCACGCATTCCCAAACATCGACCGTCGGCTGCCCGCTGCCGAAAACGGGGACGAGGTCGAGAATGTAGTCGACGCCGACATCATATCCGAATCAGACCAAGAAGAGGAGCGGTTTTCGCCTGAAGGGGACGTAGAAAATCTGAGGAAGGCGCTGGAATCCGAGCGAGAGCTGGTTGACAGGTTGCGACAATCGAAGCTCGATCTCGAACGCAGAGCAGTGGCCGCCGAGGCCGAGTTGGAACGAGCACAAGAACAGGAGTCCGGCTTGTTGCGGCGGCTGTTTGATCGCAACCGCGGTCTGTAGGCTGCAAAGATGGCCTCGAGAGGGGAGCGGCAAGCACGGCGCTCGATGGTAAAGAAACAGATCGCGAGACGCGGTATCTCCGATCGGCGTGTCTTAAGCGCCATGGCTTCGATTCCCAGAGAGATGTTCGTTCCCGAAAACCAGCAACATCTTGCATACGCGGATCAGCCACTTCCCATCGGCCTGGGCCAAACCATTTCGCAGCCCTACATAGTCGCGCTCATGGCGGAGAAAGCGTGCCTCACTCGCCGCTCCAAAGTACTCGAAATTGGCACAGGCTCGGGATACGCCGCGGCCGTATTCGCGAAGATCGCAGACCACGTCTGGACCGTGGAGCGATTGCCAGAGCTGGCGGGCAGCGCGCAAAAACGGTTTGAAATCTTGGGATTGGGCAACGTTACCACCGTTACCGGCGACGGTGCAGTGGGGCTCCCCGCATCCGCTCCGTTCGACGCTATCATAGTTGCCGCCGCCGCACCATTTGCTCCAGAGCCGTTGCTCGCCCAGCTCTCGGTCGGTGGACTTTTGGTGATACCAGTGGGCGACCGATCGTTTCAGGATCTTTGCATCATCGAGCGAACGACGGAGGGATATTCGGAACGCAGTGCCGGTTCGTGTCGTTTCGTTCCACTGATCTCACCCGAGGCCTTCAGTGACTGATACAACCGACACAATCTTGCTCGGGGCACATGTCTCCACCGCCGGAGGCGTTTCGAAAGCTCCCGCTCGAGGAGCGGAAATAGGTGCAACGGCAATCCAGCTCTTCACAAAAACCCCCAGCCAATGGGCGGAACCGACTCTAACTGCAGATGAAGTAAGTCGTTTCAAGAGCGAGAAGAAAAGGACCGGAATAGTTGTTGTTGTGTCCCACGACTCATACTTGATAAACCTCGCGTCTCCCGATCCGTCGCTCCGAAACAAGTCGATCGCTTCGTTCAAGAGTGAACTCGAACGCTGCCGTGCTCTCGGTATCCGCTTCGTGGTCACCCATCCGGGCAATTTTTTGGATGACAGAGACGCAGGTATGCTCAGAAACGCTGCTGCGTACACGGAGTGCCTGGAGACCGTTAGCGGGCCGATGATTCTCATCGAAACCACGGCGGGTTCCGGTACAGCTCTGGGTTCGACCTTTGAGGAACTCGCCGAATTGCGGCGGTTGATTCCCGCCCGCCTAAGAAGACGCGTGGGTTTTTGCGCCGACACATGCCACATCTATTCGGCCGGATACGATATCGCAAGTGACTGGGAAAAAGTGTGGGCGGAATGGGAGTCGACAGTCGGCCTTAACTTATTGAAATGTATACACTTAAATGACTCTAAGACCCCTTTCGGATCGCACAAGGACCGGCATGAGTGGATTGCGGAGGGAACTCTTGGCGCCGAGCCGTTCAGGCGAGTAATGCAAGATCCCCGGTTCCGGGGTATCATCAAGTTGATAGAGACACCCAAAGGTGATGACGCTACGAAGCACGATCGGCGTATGCTCAGGAGACTGAGAGCGTACGGTCGCAAGCAAAGACAGAGGAGGTCCGAGTGACAGGAACGCGCAACAGATCGGGTAAGAAGGTACCAGCCGGTGCCTTCGGGCCGGTGAGCTTCGTTGCCGTGTTTTTGTGCCTGGCGATTGTCCCTTTGCGTGCCTCAGCGTACCAATCGTCATCACCGGATTCCCTCGCAAAAGCTCAGGCACTTGCAGTCGCCATCGATTCGACTGCTGAGGGACCTCACATATACTGGAAAGACGACTCAACTGCATACGTCTTCTACCTGTGTGACGGAGAAGTTTCTTCGAGGGGACTGCGTCTTGCGGACTCACTTCTCTTTGCCGGATTCTGCGCGGACTCGGCGACGCGGTATAGTTTCGCTGCTGCACCGCCTGCCGTTGAGCCCCACGTATTCGACGACGTGCCGCGTATTCTCACGGTCAGTGACATTCACGGTGAGTACGATGCGCTGGTTGATCTGTTGAAGAATGCAGACGTGATCGACTCGGACCTGCATTGGAATTGGGGTGACGGCCACCTCGTGGTACTGGGCGACGTATTCGATCGTGGCGACGGAGTTACCGAATGTCTGTTGTTAATCCATCGGCTGGAACGGGAAGCCAAGCAAAGTGGCGGCAGGGTACATTTG
>CAYTDU010000219.1:0-8129 GCA_964436395.1 uncultured Gemmatimonadaceae bacterium
GTGATGCGCTTTACTTGGAGCGCAATCAATGAAAAACACACGACGCGACTTTATCAAACAAGCTTCGGTTGCAGCAGCCGCGCTCGTAGTTCCACAGCGCGGCGTATTCTTGACTCCACTATCACCGAACAACCCTCAAGGTGCAGACGCGTTTTTCAAAGACGTTTGTATTTTGGCGCTAGACGCGGCGCGAGCTGCACGCGCAACCTACGCGGACGTTCGCATCGTCAATCGTCGCGATCAGCTCGTGTCAGTCAGAGACAGCGAGGTGGAAGAGTCGACTGATTCTGACTCGCTCGGTATAGGCGTACGAGTGTTGGTCGACGGTGTTTGGGGGTTTGCATCCTCCGAAGATGTGACGAGGGGTAACGGCAGGCTCATGGCCGAAGAAGCAGTGAGACGCGCCAGGAGCAACAGTGAACCGACGAGTGTGTCAGTTGAGCTTGCACCCGTTGATGCATATCCAAGTGGCATTTGGCAAAGTCCAATTAGCAGAGATCCTTTTGCGGTACCCGTGAGTGAAAAGGTCGAGCTGCTTCAGACCGCGAACAATGCGGCGTTGCGAATCGCATCGATTCGGTCCGCTTTCTCATTTCTGTCATTCGTGCGCGAAGAGAAGACCTTCGCATCCACAGACGGCAGCGTCATCGCGCAAACCGTTTATCGATCGTGGCCTTCGCTCACGGTCACGACGATCCCAAGTGACTGGGCCGATGCACTGCACCGTTCCACGCACGCAATCGCGCCGATGGGACTTGGCTATGAGCACGTGGTGTCAGCAAACTTGCCCGAGAGTGCCCGAGAGCTGGCGATCGAAGCAGTCAGAGGTTTGACCGCACAACCGGTCGAGCCTGGCGAGTACGATCTCATTCTCGATCCAACGAATCTCAAGTATGTCATTCACGAGACCATTGGACAAGCCACAGAATTGGATCGTGCGCTGGGGTCTCCGTTGCTTGGTTACCCGGAAGATGTGATTGGGAAACTTCAGTTTGGTCCTGAGTTCATGAATGTGTTGTGCGACCGTACTCAACGCGGTGGTTTGGCGACTGTCGGGTGGGATGACGAGGGTGTCCCTCAAGACAGTTGGCAGGTGATACGAGACGGCACATTTGTGGACTACCAAACAAGCCGCGAGAATGCAGGGCTGATCGCTCATCTCACCGGCATGGAGCGATCTCACGGCTGCGCGGCAGCGGAGTCTTGGCAATACATGCCGTTACAGCGAATGCCAAATGTGTCTCTCCTACCCGGCGAGAACGACTATGGTGTTGATGATCTGATTGCGTCTACCGATCGAGGCATCTACGTGACAGGTGCCGGCGCTCGTTCGTTCGATCGCGCGACTAACACGTTTCAATTCAGCGGGGAGTCCTTCTACGAAATCCAAAATGGCCGAATAGTAGGTCAATTGAGAGACGTTGCTTACGAAGGAACCACACTCGACTTCTGGAACTCACTAGACGCGCTCGGTGGTCCCGACAGCTATGTGCTCGGCGGGATACTCGACGATGTCAAAGGAGAACCGGTACAAAAGCACGTAGTGAGTCATGGATGCCCGCCGGCACGATTCCGCCAGTGTTCGGTGGTCAACACAAGCGGTTGAAGCTCGTACGTAAGGCTAAGAGGGACTTTCACCAAATACCTGTGTGAGACCTAGAACAGCGAAGCGGTACTTTTTCAGGTCAATGCAGGATAGGCGAAAGCAGCGGAGAGAAGTAGCGAGGGACGACGGTTATAGCAGCCGTCAAATCGTCAACGTGGTCGTCGCAACTGGTAGTCAACCAAGAGGAGGGACAGCATGGCAGTCAAGAAAAAGGCTGTGAAGAAGAAGGCCAAGAAGAAGGCCGTGAAAAAGAAGAAGCCAGTGAAGAAGAAAGCGGTCAAGAAGAAAGCCGTGAAAAAGAAGAAGCCAGTGAAAAAGAAGGCTGTGAAGAAAAAGGCCAAGAAGAAGGCTGTGAAGAAAAAGGCCGTGAAAAAGAAGAAGCCAGTGAAGAAAAAGAAAGCAGCCAAGAAGAAGCCGAAGAAGAAGGCCGTAAAGAAAAAGGCAGCAAAGAAAAAGAAGAAGTAATTGAAGAGGTCATCGATACTTTGGTTCACATATCGAACGTTGCACGTTACGGGGGCCGGCACGCTGCCGGCCCCGCAACGTTTCTCCCCCCGTCATGCGTTCAAACGTGGTGTGAACGCTCTCTCATGGTTTGGTGGAAAGAAAACAGTCAGGAAATTCTGTGGAGCGGTGGTGCGTAGCCCAATCGCTGTAATGTGCTCGCACCACGGCCGGAGCTAACGACCCATCATCTGACGGTTGTGTGGCAAGGAAGCAGTGAATTCCGCCCCTGGATGTCATCTGTTTCAGGGCATCGAGCATGCGTACACGGGACGGTGCGTCCAGATCACTCAACACCTTTGGATCGAACACGACCAGCGATGGCCTTGCCTCGGGAAACCACTTGCCCAGCTGCACTACGAGCGCCTGAATGCGTGAGGCGAGACCTTCAGTGGCAGCGAGCTTCTCGACCAACTCCACGGCAGCGAGGGTCGGGTCGACGAAGAGAACCTGCCAATCACATGCAGCGAGCAACATTGCGGCGGGCGTTGCATCTTCACCCAATACCAGAGCTGAATGAGTCTCGTCCAGTCTCGGTGCGAGTTTCGCGACGGGGTCTCGGGACTTCATGCCCCAATAGGACGGGTCGCGCTGTGCGTGTCGCAATTTCACGTGGCGGTTTCGCCATTTGCGGAATGATGGCAGATCGAGGCGTTGCGTGATCAGTCTGTCCACGTGTTCGAGCACCAGCACTTCTGTCAAAACCAGCTGCTCTTCCGATGCCATCTCCAGCTCGCGCACCGCCTCGTCCGCAATCGCGAGCAGGTCCTCTCTGGACAGCTGTTCCTTGTATTCCTCGATACGTTGTTCGAGGAATTCAGCGTATTCCTGACGGAGTGACTGTTGTTGCGGTCGACGCGGCCGGAATAACGGGCTGCTCAGCATGGCTCTATGTGCACCGTTATCTCGTTGAATCCGAATTGACTACTGAGTGCCGCTTCGACTGCATCAGCGGTTCGGTGTGCCACCTCGATACTGACATTCTTATCTACGGAAATCGTGAGTTCCGCGAAGCAATGGAACCGCGATCCGCGAGATTTTATTGCGTATGTGCTTCTCACTCCGGCGATCTTCTCTGCCGCGGATTTAATATCCGCTGCGGGAATTACCTGTTTATCAACGAGTACGGGCACCGACCGGGCTAGGATACCCCATGCAAGCACCAGTATAACGACTGCAACAGCGAGTGCGACAATCGGGTCGGCCCAGCCCCATCCGGCAAGCGACAACAACACACCGGCAAGCACGCCGATCGTGACGAATACATCGGATTTGGTGTGAGTCGCGTCTGCGAGGAGGATTTCGCTTTTCAACTGTTTGCCCTTATGCGATTCGTAAGCGGCCACGGCGACATTGACGAACAAGGTGGCGATCAAGATCGCTATCTGGACTCGGGAAATCTCGAGCGGCAAAGCACCGCCTGCTAGCTTTTGAATCGCTCCTTTGACGAGTTCAAAACCGGTGATTGAGAGAAACCCGACAATTGCCAATGCCCCAAGCGTCTCGAATTTCTGATGTCCGTACGGGTGCTCCTCGTCCGGTCCTCGTGCCGCAACGGATATCACTACGAGGGCCAACACATTATTGATCGAGTCGATGGACGAATGCATTGCGTCGCCGATCACCGCAAACGACCCTGTCATCCACCCGATCGCCAACTTGGCAGCCACAACGGCGACATTTGCGGCGAGAATGCAGAATAGAACGAACCGGACTTCCGCAGCGCGTGTCACCGGATCGGCGTTTGCGTGCGACATGACCTCCAACCTTGCGATGCATGGCGAAACTGTCAACGGTGAAGCTCAAATATGTCAAGATTTCCGCCGCGGAAAAAACGCGAAAGCACGCGGATCGGTATCTTTAAGATTGTTTGGGCCTGCTCCCTCAGCGTTCGTACGCGTTTTTCCGCGGCAGGTTCGAACAGAATGAGTTTCATTGGGTTCTTTGTGAGGTGAGACGTACAGATGCGAATATTCTGCGTTGTTGTTGCTGCTTTTTTTCTTTGCGGTAAGGCCGAGGCGCAGCGAGTCGAGTTCGGAACGTATGTGATGACACAAGGCGACACCGAGGTCTCTAGGGAGCACTACCGGTTTGACGGTACCACGTTGGCAGACACAGTCGTGTTCCCGTCACGTGGAGTTCGCATGGAGAGCATCGCGAGCTACGACGGAGCGTTCTCTCCGGTCTCATACGTGCTCGACCTTTTCAGAGGAATTGGTGCAGAGCCGGTGCAAAGAGTGAACGTCGCTTTCGACGACACGGCTGCTGTCTGGTCTACACAGACCGAACTGGGCGATAGCGATGGAGTGACGCAACTCCAAGGTTCGTATGCGTTCATGCAAAACCTGGTGTTCGCGCACCTCGCTGTGGTTTTGCTCAAATACGATCACGAGAGAGGCGGCGTTCAGAACTTTGACGTGTGGATGCCCGAACAGGCAGGCACCGTGAGCATGGCTGTCGAGTTCACCACGAACACGGAAGGGACCGTGGAAATAGTAGGTACGGTCATGAACGTCGAAGTCGACGAGCACGGCTGGATGCGTAGCGCTACAGTACCATATCAGAACGTGACGGTCGGCTCGGTCGACCGTACTCCGCCCCGCGGCTGAGCAGAGTATGTACTCGATCTGTGTCTATCCGCTGAGGCGGATGGAGTGACGTCGGTGGATTTGTCTTCGGGGCCCCTAGTTTGCTGAGCGTTCGTGACCGGAGTTGCGGACGCGACGTATGGCCGCAAGGTGTTCACTGTATGTCCGCGTGAAGACATGCCTTCCGTCCGAGGCGGCAACGAAGTAGAGGTAGTCGGTATCCGCGGGCAACAGGGCGGCTTCAATACTCGTCGCTGAGGGTTGGTTGATCGGCCCCGGCGGCAGTCCGTCGATGCGGTAGGTGTTGTAGGGGGAACGGACCGCGTAGTCGCGTTCGAAGAGACGCCTTCTCCGCCCGAGAGAGTAGATGACCGTTGGATCGGCCTGCAAGCGCATCCCTCGCCTCAGCCTGTTGTGGTATACCGACGAAACCAACCTGCTGTCCGATCGATCCTGAACCTCGCCTTCGATGATCGAAGCCAAGATCACGATCTCATGCTTGGTCATTCCCAGTTCGACTAACCTGGCATCCCATTCCGATTGCCATTGCGCCTGGAACTCGGCTATCATCTGCGTTACCAGGTCGCGTGCAGTCGCGCGGGCAAGCACATAGTATGTGCTCGGGTACAGATAACCTTCGAGTGTTTCGGCCGGCGCACCCACCTCTGCGAGCAGCAACGAGTCGCGCACGGCTGCGGCAAACGAATCGGGCTCGATGCCGAGTTGGAACTGAACCTGCTCGGTCACCTCGCTGAGCATCAGGCCTTCCGGCAAACTCAACAAATCGGTGGCTTCACGTCCATTGACCAAAGCATCCAGAATCCCGCTGATCGAAGTGCCTCTGTGGAAGTCGTATACGCCGGCCTGAATCTCACTCTCTCTACCGGTCAGCTTTGCGTACAATTTGAAGAACCGTTTAGAATCGATGATCCCTCTCGCCGACAACGATTCCGCGACAGCGGTGAGTGTTGCACCTCGCGGGACCACCATACGCTCAGGCGGTTGGTTCTGGTCGACTCCTCCGCACGCGGTGAGGGCGAACGCCGACAGCGCTATCGAAAGTCTCGAGAGTTTCATCTTCTTCTGCTGTCGAGGAAAGCCTGCAACAGGACGGTCGCTGCAAGACCGTCCACTTCTTCCTTGCGCCCGCGTACGCTTCCGCCGAGTTCCCGTACCGCTGACAGTGCACGAGCAGTCGTCATGCGCTCATCCCAATACACGACGGGTAGACCTGTCTTTGCGTTTATCGTGCTCCCGATGTCTCGAGCATTCGCAGCTC
The DNA here is from genome assembly GCA_964436395.1 of uncultured Gemmatimonadaceae bacterium. Lineage (GTDB taxonomy): Bacteria > Gemmatimonadota > Gemmatimonadetes > Gemmatimonadales > GWC2-71-9 > JBDGYW01. Next base: position 5,978 of record CAYTDU010000219.1, read on the forward strand.
TCTCGTCCTCTGTGCCGTCTGGTGCAATCGGAAGCCCGACCACGATCCCGACAGGTTCTCGTTCCTCGAGAAAAGACTTGAGATCCTTGAGTGGGAACCGCTTGCCGGTTCGCCGCGACAGCGTGGGGAGTGGTTGAGCGATTGTCTGAGATGGGTCCGAAATGGCGAGTCCGATACGTTTTGTCCCCGGATCCACTGCGAGCACCCTGCCGGCGTCCGGAATCGTTTCAGATTCTTCGCGTACGGCCATTACCCGTGCTGCATGGTTGCGTAGAACTCTTCGTTGGTTTTGGTGCGTTTTAGCCGCTCGATCAAAAACTCGATGGCCTCTACCGTAGGCATGTCAGCCAGGAAGTTCCGCAGCAGATACGTCTTGTTGAGTTCGCTCTCACCCAACAACAGTTCCTCTTTGCGAGTTGAACTCCTCTGAACATCGATGGCCGGATAGATGCGCCGATCGGAAATGCGGCGGTCGAGCACCAGTTCCATGTTACCGGTTCCCTTGAACTCCTCGAAAATCACCTCGTCCATACGACTGCCGGTTTCGATCAAGGCGGTGGCAATGATAGTGAGCGACCCACCATTCTGAATGTTACGAGCAGCTCCAAAGAAACGTTTCGGTTTCTGGAGCGCGTTTGCGTCGACACCACCCGAGAGAATCTTCCCGGAGTGAGGAATTACGACGTTGTGTGCGCGCGCCAGTCGGGTGATCGAGTCCAACAGAATGATCACGTCCCGACCGTGCTCCGTTAGACGCCGCGCCTTTTCCAACACCATATCGGCTACCTGCACGTGCCGGTCCGCAGGTTCGTCGAACGTCGATGCGATTACCTCGGCGTCGACGTGCTCCTCCATGTCGGTCACCTCTTCGGGTCGCTCATCGATGAGCAGCACGATCAGCGTGGCGTCGGGTTTGTTCTCGGTGATCGAGTTAGCGAGCTTCTGTAGTAGGATCGTCTTACCAGCCTTGGGTGGTGAGACGATCAAACCGCGTTGGCCGCATCCGATCGGTGCGAGTATATCGACCACGCGCATCGATAGGTCGCCGTCTTTGCGCTCGAGCGGAATACGATCCTCGGGATACCGCGGCCTCAAGTTCTCGAATGCGATGCGGTGTTTGGCTTTGTCGGGCTCTTCGAAGTTGACCTTCTCTACCTTCAACAGCGCAAGGTAGCGTTCCCCTTCCTTGGGTGGACGCACCTGCCCGAGTATTGTATCGCCGGTGCGCAGATCGAACCGTTTGATCTGACTAGGGCTGACGTAGATGTCGTCGGGTCCGTAGAGGTAGTTCCAGTCTTGGCTGCGGAGGAATCCGTAGCCCTCAGGGAGGATCTCCAATACTCCCTCACCTCGCAGCACCGTATCGGTGTCGAGAAGAGACTGTTCGATCTTGAAGATCAAGTCCTGCTTGCGGAGGCCTGAGTAGTTTGTGATGTTCAACTCTTCGGCCATCTCGTGCAGTTCGGTAACTGATTTTTTCTTTAGCTCTGCGATGTCCACTTTGAACGGGACTCCATGATTGTGGAAGGTGCCAACATTGGTGAAGTGCGGTTTGCAATTCCCTTACGGTATTACCGCGTAGGGCACATGGTGGTTATCGGATCACGCGTCTTTTAGGGGATATCTAGATGTGAAAGCACGTTATCATATCAAGCTTTCCTGGGGTCGTCAAGAGTCCTGAATGGAATCTCTGAATCAGTTCCTGAGCGTATGGCGTACCGTCGCTTTGTCGGGACGTGAATACATAGACGCTGTCGTGTTGCCGGAACATGACGGACCGACACCTGAGCTGCAACAAGCGCTGGATGAATGGCCAGGTGCATACTACTGGGCCGATGGGTCGGATGCCGGCCATTTGATATTGATCCGGAGTACCGTTCCGGCCCAGAAGGAACGGTGGTGGCTGCACGTCACGCTGTTCGCCTTGTCATTTCTCACTGTATGGATGAGCGGTACGCTCTTGGCTGGGCTCATTGCCGTTCCGCACGTTCCTCTATTCCGCGACCCGATCGTTGCAGGCCAGGCACTGGTCGAATGGGTGACACAACTGGGCCCGGGGGTTGGGTTGGGGTTTGCGGTGACGCTGATGGGAATCTTTTTGGCTCACGAACTCGGCCACTACACCGCGGCGCGCACCTATCGGATAGACGCA
>CAYTDU010000220.1:0-8119 GCA_964436395.1 uncultured Gemmatimonadaceae bacterium
TCGCCCGCTCGCCGGAGAGTAGGAACCAGCCGCTTCCACTCCTCCGGAGTGAAGCAACCCAGCACATACGCCACCGTGTCCGAGGGTCGCGGCTCAACCCCAATCCCAATACGCAACCTGGGGATACTCTCATCCTTTAGTGCAGACAGAATGGAGATTACCCCCCTGTGCGATCCCGCACCGCCACCTGGAAGAATGCGCATTGTCCCGAAGGGAAGGTCAAGATCATCATAGACGATCAGTGCGTTCTCCAGCGGAATGTGGAACTGATCAACGATCGCTTTGACCGCTTGGCCGCTGGCATTCATGTAGGTCATCGGTTTGACCAACAGAAGGTTTTCTAAACGATATACCAGAGAGCAACCAGTAATCCAACCCTTGTTGCGAATGCGATTGACCTTTCGGTACAGGTCAATTACTTGGAACCCGACGTTATGGCGGGCCAGCGAGTGTTTCAGCCCGGGATTCCCCAGCCCAAAGACGGCCTTCAATCACTCCCCTTCTTCGGCCGATACTCCCTGTGTCGCTTCGCCCTCTGCGGCAGGCTGCTGCTCAGTGGTGGCTCCTTCCTCGGTGATGGCCTCTTCCTCGAGTTCTGCCTCGGGCACCTCGACGACCTCGGCGCGGCGCGGCGCCATGATCGTCGCCAGCGCACTCTCCGGTGGGAGAAGCGGTTCGACCTCACCGAAGTCGACATCCCTCACACGAATTGCCTCTCCAAGTTCGAGATGGCTCACGTCAGCCGTGACGAGAGGCGGAATATCCTTGGGCAGACCGTGCACCAGAATCGTCCGAAACAGCACGTTCAACACACCACCGGCTTTGACCCCAGGGGACTCTCCCAGGATCTTGAAGGGGACATGTAGCTTGAGAGGGTGGCCGACATCAGGATGATAGAAGTCAACGTGAACCGGCGTGTCAGTGATCGGGTTATACTGAATCTCCTTAACGAACACGTCGAGCTTCTTGGCCTTCTTCCCGTCCTTGATCGAAAGATCGATTCGCGAGCTTCGCGTGATCTTGGAGAACAGAGACTGAAGATCCTTCTTGCCGATGGCAATCGGCATGCTCTCGATCGTTGGACCATAGACCACCGCGGGAACATACCCTTGTCCACGGAGGGCGTTTGCTTGTTCGCCTTTTCGTGGCTGTGCTTTCAGTACTGGCATATCGGCTCCTGTGCTAATAATGCGGAAAGAGGTGGCTTACCGATTTGTACTCAAAAATCTGCCGTATGGTTTTAGCGAGATGCTCTCCAACGGAGACGTACTCCACAAAATCGCTCTTCTCCGCGTCTTGATGGCAGATGGTATTGGTTGCCACAATCTTTTTCAAGGATGAGCGCTCCAGCGCTTCGAGCGCCCCGGGGGAGAAAACGCCGTGTGTACAACAAGCGGACACCTCACTTGCCCCGTAGTCAAGAAGAGTCTGCGCCGCTTCGATCAGCGTGCTGCCTGAGGAGACAATATCATCGACTATGATGACCCGTTTGTCCTCCACATCACCGATCACGCGCATCACTTTCACCTCTGTTCCTGCGTCACCTCCATCGGGGGGGCGACGCTTTTCCAGGACCGCCAACGGGAGATCGAGTTGCTCAGCAAAGCTGCGTGCCCGCGCCGTCCCACCGACATCGGGAGAGACGACAACTACCTCCGCAGCATTCATTTCCACCCCACTACAGTAGGAAGCAAAGATAGGATCGGAACGAAGGTTGTCAACCGGTATGTTGAAGAACCCTTGAATCTGTCCGGCGTGGAGATCCATCGTCAAAACGCGGTCAGCTCCGGCTGTCTCGATCAGGTTGGCCACGAGTCTGGCCGTAATCGGAACGCGCCCTGTGTGTTTCCGGTCCTGGCGGCCATAGCCATAGTAGGGGATGACCGCAATCACCTGCCGCGCTGAAGCGCGCCGCAGAGCGTCAATGATGATCAACAGTTCCATCAGATGGTCGTTAACCGGAGGACAGGTCGGTTGGATAACGAACACATCGGCCCCACGAACCGTCTCGCGGATCCGCACTCGGATCTCTCCGTCGTTGAATCGCTCGACAGCCGTGTCACAGAGATCAACGCCTAACGCGTTTGAAATCTCCCGCGCCAACTGGATGTTGGCGTTACCGGTGATGAGTTTTAGCTCCCTGCCAATCATTGCTCCTCTTCGACCTCCTTGGGTGCTTTGGACGCTTGCTTCGGTCTCCGGACTACCTGTTGGGCGCGGCTAAGACCGAGGGATCCCGGTGGAACGTCTTCGGTGATGGTCGAGCCCGCGCCGACGACCGCGTCTTCGCCGATCGTCACCGGGGCAACGAGCGAGGTGTTGCTCCCAACAAAAGCCCGATCGCCTATCCTCGTACGGTGTTTCCGCTTGCCGTCGAAGTTACAAGTAATGGTCCCTGCTCCAATATTGACATCCTCTCCTATCTCAGCATCGCCTAGATAGGCGAGATGCCCCGCTTTTACGCCGCGTCGTAACCGCGATGCCTTCACTTCCACAAAGTTGCCAATCCGCGTATTCGGACCGACATCCGCCCCCGAACGCAGATGGGCAAAAGGGCCGACCGTAGAACCAGTACGAACCCGCGCACCCTCGACGGCAGCATACCATATCCGGCAGTCGTCCTCCACGGTCGAGCTGTCGATCCACGCGTCCGGGCCGATCGTGCAGTGCTCCCCAATGGACGTGTCTTGGCGCAAGTACGTCCCGGGCAGGACCTCGGTATCCACTCCGATCGTCACTCCGAAGTCGATGTGAGTCCGTTCCGGATCGACAATCGTTACCCCTGCTGCCATGTGCCCATCTGCGATCCGTCGCCGCATCACCCGGTCGGCAATGAGGAGCTCGCCACGGGAGTCAACTCTCATCACGCACTGCGCATCGGACACCTCGACCGCACCCACTCTCCTTCCCCGTCCACGATACCTCACGACCAAATCGGCCAGGTAGCCCTTCTGTTGGTCGCTGGCAGCATCAAGTGCCGCCAGCGACTCCCACAGAAACGCATCATTGCGTATGCAGTAGACACCTGCATTTACCTCGGTGATGTCGAGTTCCTTTCCTGTGGCATCGCGGACTTCCACGATCTTAATCGGCTCTCCACGGCGATCGCGCACCAAGCGGCCGTAGGCACCCGGAGCGGCGAGGTTCACTGTAAGCACAGAGAGGTCGGCCCGGGCTTCCAGGTGTTGGGCAAGAAGGTCCTGAAGAACCGCCGTAGTGAGTAATGGCACGTTGCCGGGAACGATCATCAGCGTTTCGCCAGAAGCATACCCTCTGGTCTGAAGGACCGCATATCCGCTGCCGCGAGGTTCGCACTGCTGTACGAAACCGACCCCTTTTCCATTCAACTCGGCTTGCACGTCTCTTGCGGAATCGCCGATGACAACGAGGATTTTCTTGGCAACAGCTCCCTGTGTGGCCGCAAGGACGTATCGGAGGATCGGCCAACCGCAGACGCGGTGAAGGACCTCGTTCCGCGTTGATTTCATGCGGACTGCCTTGCCTGTCGCTAAGATGACTATAGTCAGATCATGCGCCATCGAGCACCCGATAAGCATGTTACGGCACAGCAGGCAAAGGGATCAACTCGATCCCGGTTGCGGTTGCCAGAGCCACACACGTATACTTCTGCCAGAGAATTCGTCAAGAGGAGATGTGCGATGGCAGAGCGGTTGTTCTCAGGAATTCAGCCGACCGGCACCCTGCATATCGGTAACTACTTCGGGGCGGTACGCAATTGGGCTGCATTGCAGGTCGATCACGAGTGCGTGTACTGCATCGTGGACTACCACGCGATTACCGTGGAGATCGAGCCCAAGACCTTGCGTGCGGCATCGCGGGCGATGGCTCTCGATCTCATGGCTTGTGGAATCGATCCGGAGCGCTCGATCTTTTTCGTGCAGTCAGCAGTTCCCGAGCATACCGAACTTGCCTGGATCCTCGGCTGTGTCACCTCCTACGGCGACCTGTCCCGGATGACTCAATTCAAGGAAAAATCTGCAGGAACGGAGTTCGTGTCAGCCGGACTGTTCGTCTATCCCGTGCTGCAGGCAGCGGACATCCTGCTCTACCGTGCTGATGGCGTTCCCGTTGGCGAGGACCAAGTGCAACATCTTGAGCTTTCAAGGCGCGTTGCGCGGCGCTTCAACGCCCGCTTCGGCGAGTTCTTTCCCGAGCCTGAAGCGATTGTGGGAAAAGGTGCACGGATCATGTCCCTGGCCGATCCGACGCAGAAGATGAGTAAGAGCGCCGGCGAGGCTCACTACATCGGGGTGATGGAGGATGAAGCCTCAATACGAAAGAAGGTCCGCTCCGCCGTCACCGACGTCGGCCTAACTCCTGGAGCAGACATGTCACCCGGCGTGGCGAATCTGTTTGAGATTCTCGAGCTATCCACAACCCTTTCGGAAAATACATCGGTCGTGGCGGAACTACGTCAGGAGTTCGCGGCCGGCCACTTGATGTACTCTCGATTGAAGGATGCTGTCTTCGAATATCTAATGATCGTCCTGCGCCCAATCCAGGCGCGGCGTGCCGAGCTTGAGGCCTCGGGAATGGTTGAGAAGACTCTCGCTGAGGGCGCAGAGAGAGCAAGGGCCGTCGCACAAGCGAACATTGCCACTGTGCGAGAGCTGGCCGGTCTTGGATAGCCGTCACATCCTTGAATCCTGAATAACCTTGCTGCTCCTAGACGTTCGCCAGGAAGACAGAGGTGATTTGCCTGATTCAGCATTACCTTGCTCCTGTTCGGTACACCGCCGTTCACCGTGTAGCGAACTCGTCGGAGACGCGCACACCAAGCAAGTCGGCTTGGGCAACGGTTTCGCTGAGACAATCGGTGTGGAAACCGTGGCTTCGTAGTGACTGCTGTTTTTCCTAACGCTCGTCGTACAACGGAGTGAACGATCTCCCCTCATTAACTAACACATGGCTTTTCCGTTTAGCCTGCTCCGTGATATTATAGATCAAGAAGATCAGTGATGGGCGGCTCTTCGCTCAACAGAAATGCTAACAGCCTTACCACTAGATCACACCAAGGAATGCAACCACCAACGTGAGGAGCCGCTTGACCTTTCGCACGAGCCCCATTCACATCTCAAGGGAGTACCCCCAGGAAATGGAGTGTCCCGGCCATCGCGTCTGAAACTGCTGCTTGGAACAACCATTGTTTTCCAGCACATCGAACTTGCCTCAAAGCCGGACAAAGCCCAGAACCATCAACTACTCTTGAAGCACGTTGGCCTGACCGCCGGGACCACTGTCATGGGGACGATTTCGGAGTCGGATGCTGCGCTGTTAATCGCCATCATTCGATGTAGCCGAGGCCGCGCAGGCGTTTTTTCAGCTGCTCATCACCGCCCACATCGAGTTCCGCACCGGGGGAGAGCCGACGACCTTGGCTTTTCACCCAATCGATCATCCGACTCAGCTGGTGGTCGAGGGTCTCCGCGATCATGGGGGCCTCCGCGATGATGTTCGAAAGCTCGAGGGGGTCTGACTCGAGGTTATACAGCTCTTCGGGAACGTCGTCGATCTTGATCAGCTTGAAATTGTCCTTAACGATAACGCGGTGCAACGAACGGGCCCGCCGCTGCGAAGTTATCCGTGGCCGTCTCGTTTCCATAACCCTGACGGAGTGAAGAGCAGGATAGACCTCGGCAACGGTGGCGTTGTCTTCGGGATCTCGGATGTTCAACGTTTTTTGCAGGGCCAACCTGCGGATTTCAACGGGATCCAAACCCGACTTGACGGCGGATGGACAACCACCGACATCCAGCAAGGTGTGAAAGATACGCCGGGTGCTGACCGGTTTGCTTGCACGCGTCGACTCGATCTGATCCGGCCAATGCAGTAGAAGAGGCACGTGTATCAATTCCTGGTGAGCGCCGAAGGAATGCCCAAAACAGTCGTGGTCACCCAGCGCCTGGCCGTGATCCGCTGTTACGATCGTCAGCACGTTGGCACGGTCATCTCTCTTGGCCAGTACATCGAACAGCCGCCCCAGGTAGTCATCCTGGTACGCGACCTCGGCGTTATACAGATTATCGAGCACGCGGCGCTCCAAGTCCTCCAGAGGGGGATCCAGTAGCGCCTCCCAGCGATACGCATCTCCTGTCCAGGCACGTATGACGTCGCGGGTTTTCTTGCAGCTACGCAAGCCGGGAGCAACTTTATCAAGAAATTCATCCGGTGGCCGGAACGGCATGTGCGTCTCCATCAAGTTTAGAAAGAGAAAGAGAGGTTTCCGCCTTCGTGTCTTGTTCCGCACCTCCAACAAACGACAGAGATCATCGACTGAGCGCTCGTTTTGCCCCTTGGCATTCGCCAGCTTTGCCAACCGTGGTATTGTCCGGGTCCTAAGCGCAATGCGGTATGCAAGATCCGACTGTCCAAGGCGATCTTGTATCGGACCGGCAACGCAGCGTAGCCGGCAACCGATTCGTTGAACGATCCGCCCAAGAGGTCTAGTTGAATGGGTTGACACCTCCAGAACGTTGGGTAGTGCACCGCTGTAGTTATAGAACGTGTCGAAACCCCTTGTGAAGCCGTTTTTCAGAACGCCTACGAGCGCGTTGTTCGAAAGGCCGATTGTTCTGTATCCGGAAGCACTCAGCATCTCAGCCAGATGCGGCACATTCGCGCCGAGGGTCTGTCGATACTGGGTAACCTGATGTGCTGTAGGGTAGAGACCCGTAAACAGTGAGGCGTGAGTAGGAATCGTCCACTGAGCAGGCGAAATCGCCTGTTCGAAGAGAGCAGCTTCACGTGCAAAGCTATCCAAGTTGGGTGTAATGGCGTCCGGGTATCCATAGCACCCCAGTCGATCGGCCCGCTGAGAATCGAGAACGATCAGGAGAACGTCGGGCGGTGTCACAATGGCTCCTTCATAACGACGCCAACACGACTCACAGCAGCGTGGCCATCCGAGATCGCCAGCCTGCGGTAGGGGTCATACCAAAACCGCTGGCGAGGCCATCGCATGCACCGCCTGCGTAGGCCAGAAATCCTCACGGCCGATTGCCACCTCCACAATCCGACGGTGGTAGTCTGTTTTGCAGCTGTTCTTGCATGTTGGTAAACGTGCTCGCCAGTTCGTCAAACTCACTGCGAAGATCGGCGTGTTGCGCAGTCACAGTAGCGACCAGCTCCTCGGCTTCACCGAGACAATCCTCTCCGCCCCCGGCAACAACACCGACAGCTGCACACCTGTCGTTTTCTTCATCAATGGTATTCCTTCTGTGTGAATCTCTCTAGCTTGTCATTGACCGGTGCGTTGTCACTCATACCGCAGTGCATCCACGGGATCGAGCTTTGCAGCGCGCAAGGCAGGATAGAGGCCGAACGTCACGCCGATCAGAAGCGAGAAGCCACAGGCGAGCAGCGCCGGATAGACGGAGACCACGAACGGCCAGCCGCCGAACATCGAACCGAGCCACGCGCAGAGCCAACCGACGCCGAGGCCGAGGAAGCCTCCGATCAGGCTGGTCAGAACGGCCTCGACGAGAAACTGCGTTCTAATGTCGCCCGGGCGAGCACCGATCGCCATGCGGATGCCGATCTCGCGGGTTCGCTCTGTGACTGAGACGAGCATGATATTCATGATTCCAATCCCGCCAACAAGGAGAGAGATCGCGCCAACGCCGCCGAGGATCAGCGTCATCGTGCTGACGCTCTCTTCATACGTTTCGATGGCCTCCTTTTGGATCTGTACGTTGTAAGGGGTCCTCGAGCCGCGGCCCCCACCTTGCATCGCCGAGGTTCTCGATGCCGTGACCATATCGGCGAGGATCTCCTCGATTTCCGCGGCCGCGCTTTCGACAACGGTTTCGTCGGCCGCCTGAGCGGTGTACGACGTGAACTGCCGCGATCCGGACAGAAGCTGAACCGTGGACAGCGGCACGTAGATCGAGTCGTCGAGATCCTGATAGCCCACTCTGCCTCGCTCGCACATCACCCCGATGATCTGGAACGCCACCCTCTGGCCTTGGATATCGAGAGTGAGTCTCTGCCCGACCGGATCCTCACCCGAGAAGTAGTCCTCGGCGAATCCGGCACCAAGAGCCACGACCTTGCGCTGATCGTCGAGCGCGTGAATGAACCGCCCGCTCACGGGGTAGAA
>CAYTDU010000221.1:0-8061 GCA_964436395.1 uncultured Gemmatimonadaceae bacterium
TGCTATGTATTTGTCGATCTGTGCCTCTGTGAAGTCGGGATGGCTTGCCTTGACAGCTTCCCTCAACTTCGCCTGTGCAGACTCCATCACGGCCTCGGTAGACGGGATGGACTCGCCCATGCCCTTAACCTTCCCAAGGTCGCCCAGCTCTGCGATGTAATCGATCTCCGTTTGGATTGCCTCGGCCAGCTGCGCAGATTCACGCAGGTATTCATTGGTGTGGAGGTCCTTGAATATGAACGAGATTGGATCGTCGTCTTCCAGCGCAGTATCAGTCTCATACCTGAGTGCATCGTTCTCCATGGCGGCAACACGTGCCGCCTCAGCGGTGCGTGCATCGTCGAGAAAGTAGGTTTCGAGACCTCCCACGTTTTCGTACCCGGGGCTCGGGTTCAGGCCGTTCACATGAATACTGACGAACAGGCCGCAATCATCATTGCACATCGGCGCACGAGAGCGCAGGTCGGGGAGAACATCGCGGTCGCGAGTCATCAACACCTCGACTCCTTTCGCCTCGAGCCGATCCCTGAGTCGACGTGCTATTGCAAGAGTCACATGCTTCTCGTTCACACCGCGGGGCAGAAAGCGACCCAAGGTGCCCGGATCTACACCGCCATGCCCAGCATCAACCACCACCTTGTGCTGAATCCGAAACCCGTTCCGATCTGCGGCGCTACCGGGCGTCGCGCGCCTCACGTCTGGCAAAGGCGGAGCCGTTGGCTCAGCAGACGCAACCGGTGCAAAACGCGCATCCTCGAACCGCGCGGCATAGGGATCGTACCGAAATCCTTCAGTGAAGATGCGAGGGATGTCGTTGGTGAGCCACTGCAGCGGGACGAACAAAGTGTCACGCATGGCATAGGCACCACCCACCAGTGGAAACACCGATCCATTGTGAGCATACACGGGGGCATTCAACAGAAATCTGAACGGCATCTCGGCGAATTTGACCACAGCCCAGTCGCCCTCAAATTCGGCAGCTATCGGTAGCAGCGCACTCAACAGCGGCACAGGCAAAACGGGATGCCCTCGCTCCGTGGACACTGGTACCGCCGCCTGTCCACGTGCGGTTGCAACCACTATGGACGCCGGGGCCGGTGGGGAGAACTCCCCCTCCCCAACAGCAAGGATAAGGGCCAGAAGCATTGCCGTAGCAGTCATCTGCGCCGCCCCATTGCTCGCTTTGCTTCCCGATCTGCATCCCTGCGCTTCAAATCTTCGCGCTTGTCATGATGCTTCTTTCCCCGCCCCAGGCCAAGTGTGACCTTTGCCCATCCCTTGGGAGTTATGTGGATGTCGAGTGGAACCAAAGTGAGTCCTTGACGTTCGACGGCACCAATTAGGCGCTGCACCTCACGCCGATGCATCAGGAGTTTGCGGCGACGTTCCGGGTCGTGGTTGACGTAGCCGCCAGAATCGTATTTCGCGATGTTGAGGCCCTCCAACCAGACCTCACTTCCGCGAACCACACCGTACGCTCCCTTCATACTGACCTTGCCTGCTCTTACCGATTTAATCTCGGTTCCAGTGAGCACCAAGCCCGCCTCCCACGTTTCCTCAATGTGGTAGTCAAAACGGGCCTTTCGATTCCGGGCCACGACGTGGCCGGTTGAAGGCTCCGGCCTGGTTTTCTTGGACACGAGCTAAGTCCAAGATAGAGAACCACTTCCGGCCGGTCAAGCTAAAGCCTTGACGCCCCTTCCATACGCCGTCTATATTCGGCTGCGGCTTAGATGTTCCCGCCGAAGTGGTGGAATTGGTAGACGCGCAGCGTTCAGGACGCTGTGGGCTTTCGCCCGTGGGGGTTCGAGTCCCCCCTTCGGCACTGTGGGCGGACGGGCGGTCGGGCGGACAGGCGGACGGTTGTTCATAATGGCGAGGATGTTCCGAATTGGCGGAGCAACCTCGCTATTTCGTTATGTCTACCCGCAGGGAGTCGTTGACGCAGTTGAAGTATGCGAAGAGACCGATCACCATCGTGATTGCGATGGTCTCGCCTTCGTTACAGTACGCTCCCCGCGTTTCTGCGGAAACCTCTCGAATATCCGTCGGGCCTGTGGAGTTACCTCATCAGGATCGCGAGTTCAAAGGCGGGCAACGACCTCAGAACCTGCCATATTCACCAGTTAAGAACGGATTCGTGCGTCGCTCGGTTCCTATCGTAGTCTCGGGACCGTGACCAGGGTATACGATCGTCTCATCGGGCAAAGAGAGCAGCTGTTCATGGATGCTCGTCATCAACGTGTCCATATCCCCACCGGGCAGGTCGGTCCGCCCGATCGAGCCAGTGAAGAGAGAGTCTCCACAAAACACCGCGCCGTGACCGACAAACGCCACACCGCCCCTGCTATGGCCCGGCATGTGGCGAACGGAGTAGGAGAAATCACCCACGCGTAGCTCATCTCCGTGATGTAAATCGTGATCTGGAGGCGGAGGTGGATCACCTGCTCTCAGCCCGTACTTGGCCCGCTGCGCAACATAATTGTCGTAGAGCATCCGATCATCGGGGTGAAGATAGATGTCTGCTCCGGTTGCTTGGGCAACGGGTTGCACGCCATCAACATGATCGACATGCCCGTGAGTGAGCCATATCTGCTTCAACTCGAGTTCTTCGTGCTCGAGCCGCCGCAAGAACAAATCCGCCTCTTCACCAGGGTCTACGAGCACCGCTTCCGATGTCTCGGGAGATCCGATCAGGTAGCAGTTTTCCATGAACATACCGTTGGTGAGGCAGATGATCTTGGGTGTCGGCTCCACAGACTCACTCCTTTTCGAGGCGCATTTGTACTGTTGACATGCGCTTGACGTGTAGGTCTTCGATTTCCTCTAGCCACTCGATTGGAACATGAACGCCTCCCAAGAGAGCACGATCATCTTCAGGCTCTTCCTCGCCGTGCCAGTCGGAACCGCCGGTGCGACAGAGCCCAAGCTCAGTCGCAAGCGTTGAGATCTTGCGCACCACTGTCCCAACGTGGGCCGGATGCAACACCTCAACCGCGTCTACGCCCGCCATTTTGAGAACGCTCAAGGTTGCCTTGGTTGCGCGCGAACGCAAGTGTGCGGCCGAAGTAACACCTCCAAGAGAGTGCACCAAACCCGTTACTTCCTCCAACTCCGGTAGCTTCTTCGGCACGAACGCAGGACGTTTTGCCGCGAGGTATTTACGGAAAGCGTCGTTGATATCGACGGCTGCACCACGGTCAACGAGTGCGCGAGCGACATGAGGGCGCCCCACGGCACCACCATTCGCGTGCTCGAACACCTCCTCCAAATCAACATGTACTCCCAGCCCAACAAGGCGCTCAACAATCGAACCGGCACGCTCTGCTCGCATCGTTTGCTGATGATCGATGAACGAAGCAAGCCTAAGATCTTCATGTGGAAGGAAATACGCGAGGAGATGCAGCTCACCCCAGTGAGCCGCCACGCTGAACTCACAAGCCGAAATTACCCGCACCCCACAATCGCGTCCCGTGCTGGCAGCCTCTTCATACCCCGCCACTGTGTCGTGATCGGAAAGTGCAATGGTATCGAGTCCAGCTGCGGCTGCACGTTGGACAACTACACTAGGCGGATATCTACCATCGGAAGCGCTCGAATGGATGTGAAGATCTATTCCCACATGACCTCATTTGATTCAAATCAGAAATTTCTGCTACACGATGCGTGAATTTGGGTACGCACTTTGGCGGCGGCGCAAACATCCTTGGCCGCATGAATCCCTACTCTGACCCATCGAACCGCAAACAGTGGTACCACATCATCTGTACACTCCACCGCAACCGAGCACTGCTGAAGATACCCGCCACCGCCCGCTTCTGCGAACGCGCGATTTCCGCGGCCTGCTCGTCACCCGGCTGGACAGTAGACACTGTCGCAGTGTCTTCCTCCCAGGTCAGGTTGCTGGTTCTGGCACCGGCCGGATTGGCTCGAGACAGCATCATTTGCGCTGTACGAAAGCCGGCATCAATCGCAATACGTCGCTCTGGAGCAATTCCTCCGGGTCATCGTGTTTGGGGCGAGGGCGCATGGTGTTTCACGGTAAGAACTGATGCGGCGGTCAACTCGATCCGAAATCGCCTGTTGGCAATCAGCGCTTCTGGCTCGATACAACAGCGCCCGACCACTTGTGTGGAGTGGCCAAGCGCCGTATTCAGATAAAATCGTCGTGACCCGGACTAAGCAGTGATATCTGCCCCGTAGCCTGCATTGGTCACCGCCTCGACGAGTGCGTCCGTGCCCGTCTTGCCCTCGTCGAAGTCTACTTCCGCGAAAGCTTCGCCCAAATCCACGTAAACGCCGTACACTCCCGGCACCGCCTTCAGGGCAGTCTCCACACGCCCACGGCAGTGGTCGCAGGTCATACCGGACACACTTAGATTCACCCTAGCCATGCGTCACCTCGTGCGATTCAGTGCGCTCCGCGAGCCACATGGTCAGGGTGCACTTTCATGTGTACTGCCGTGAAGAACGCCTTCGCGAGCTTCTCAGCCTCACCCTGTGTCGGATGATCGGTCTCAACCGTGATCCGCGTGTAGTGCCCCCCCTCGGGCCTCACGGAGAGGGAGAAACTGCCCACAGACCCGGCATAGGATCGTGATCGCGCGCCACTATCCGAAAGCGTGCCTATGGATTCGAAATAACGATCAGCTTCAGCGAGCGCGTCGTCGGGACCCAGTGATGTTCGATGGTAGAATCTCATGTCAAGTCAGTCTTGTGATGGTTTGAAGTTGTTGAGCCTGAGACTGTTCCCAACCACACTGAGGCTCGATGCTGCCATGGCAGCGCTAGCCACAATGGGGCTCAGGAGCAGTCCCGTAAAGGGATAAAGTACGCCGGCAGCCAGTGGTATGCACAGTGCGTTGTACAAGAACGCAAAAAATAGATTTTGCCGAATAGTCCGCATGGTGCTCCTCGAAAGCTCAACCGCTGTCACGAGAGCATTGAGATCGCCTCTAACCAGCGTCACATCGGATGCCTCAATGGCCACATCAGTGCCCGTACCAACCGCGAACCCAAGGTCCGCCTGTGCAAGAGCCGCTGCATCGTTCAGTCCATCTCCAACCATTCCGACCACTCGACCGTCATCCTGCAGGCGTTTGATCTCATCTGACTTGTCTGCAGGACCAACTTCGGCAATGACGCGGTCGATACCGATCTCATTGGCAACCAGACCGGTGACCACCTTGCTGTCACCACTCAGGACAAACAGTTCGAAACCCATCTTCTTCAGTTTCGCCATTGCCTCGGATGCTTCGGGCTTCACGGCGTCGGCGATGACAACGAGTCCCTGCACCGTGTCGTTCACTACAACAACGAGTGGTGAGCGTCCTGCGAGAATGTGGCGCTCCGCCTTTTCGCTTAGACCTCCCAGCTCGAGGCTCCGCTCCTCGGCGTGCCGAATACTGATCACCTCCACGAGGAACTTGCCAACCAGGCCACGTACGCCGCGGCCCTCCATTGCCACGAACCGTTCGACGTCGGGAATCTCTATCAGCTTTTCTTCAGCCGACTCGGTGATGGCAGCCGCCACGGGGTGCTCAGAGCGGGACTCCACAGCCGCCGCCAACCTCAATAACTCAGACGCACCTACCGTAGTGCCATCCGATCGTTTCTTGCCCAATACATGAGTGACAGTAGGCTTGCCCTCGGTAACGGTGCCGGTCTTGTCGAACACGAGCGTATCGAGCCGGTGAACTGCTTCGAGCGCCTCGCCACCACGGATGAGGATCCCAAGTTCAGCACCCTTTCCGGTCCCTGCCAAGATCGCGGTGGGTGTGGCAAGGCCGAGTGCACATGGACATGCGATCACCAGAACGGTGACCAGCGCGACTGTCGCAAACACAAATTGAGGCGAAGGCCCCATCAAGAACCACGCTATGAACGAAAGGATCGCAACGGCAATCACCACCGGCACGAATATGCCGGCTACTTGATCCGCTAACCGCTGTGCTGGAGCTTTCGACCCTTGAGCCTCCTCTACCAGGCGAACGATTTGGGCGAGCATCGTATCTTTCCCGACGGCTCTGGCTTCGAATGTAAACGAACCCAATCCGTTCCCAGTCCCCGCATACACCAGGTCTCCAGGCTTCTTGTCGACGGGCATCGGCTCCCCAGTCAACATCGCTTCCGACACACTCGACTCGCCCGAAATCAGCGCACCGTCCGCCGGAATCGACTCACCTGGTCGCACTATGACGGCGTCGCCGACCTCGACTTCCTCAATCGGTATCTCGAGGTCTTTGCCGTTTCGTTGGACCCTCGCCGTTTTCGGCCTCAATCCTACGAGGCGCCCAATCGCCTCAGATACTCGGCCCTTCGCATTGGCCTCGAGCAAACGCCCGAGGAGAACCAAAGCGATGATCCCGTTCACCGCCTCGAAGTAAACGTCGGCCGGCAGGCCGGCTCCGCTGAAAACCGCCGGAACGAGTGTGGCGACCGCCGAATAGAGGAAGGCTGCCCCGGTCCCAACGGCGATGAGAGTGTTCATGTCCGCCGACCGATGCTTCAGGCCGCTCAGTGCCGCCGTATAGAACTGGCGTCCGCACCAAAACAGTACTGGAATGGTGATCGCCAACATCGCCAGCCTGAGAACGTCTGGCGGAATCTGATACAGTTGCGGCAGTAGCGTTTCGAGCGTTCTGCCCAGGGGCTCCATCAACCGGGCAAAAATGTCTCCACTCTTGGTACCCATGCCCCCCATCAGCGGCATCGAACCGATCATGGAAAGCAATGCGGCGATCGCCGCAAAGATGAATCGCCACCGCAACCGGCTGGTCTCCAGTTTCCGCCTTGCGCGTTCCCTCTCGACCGGATCTTCCGTTGGCAATGGCTCTGAGACCGACAACCCGACGGCCTCTACTACATCCTGGAGGTCACCTGAAGTGACCATTCCTGGAATGTATTCAACGACCACCCGCTCGGTCGCCTGATTGGCAACCACGGAAAGAACACCTGGTAGAGCCCCGAGTTCATGCTCCAAGCGCGAGGTCCCGCTGGCGTAGTGCAGCCCATCCACACCAAAGCTCAGCGTCGCCTTGGCACAGTCGTACCCCGCATCTCTCACCGCCCTGACCAGGTCGGCGACTCTCACGTCTGTTTCATCAACAGTGAGAGTGGATTTTCCAGTCGCGTAGTTGACGGCGGCGTCTTTAACGCCTGCTTCCTGCAGCAGGCGTTTTTGAACCGTTGTAGCACAGGCTCCGCAGGTCATGCCTTCAATCGGCAACGTAATCCGGGCGTTAGCCATGTTTTGCGTGTCCCTTGCCGAGGTTGGATCGCGCGTTTGCGCGACCGACTTCTGCCACCACGCGTCCACGAATCACCGACATGCCACAGCGGAAGAGGTAGTCGCCGGGGTCTTGAGGCGTGAACTCAATGGCTGTCCTTTGAAACGGGGGAAGCTCTCGCTCGATTTCCAAGGTTTCAAACACGACCTTGGCCGAGCAATCAGCTGTCTCGTCTCGATAAAACACGAGGCGGACCGGGCGGCCCGCCTCGACCGGAATTACGCTGGGCTGATAACCATCCTTTACCAACACTTGGACTTCCTGAACACCATCGTCGGTGACAGCTGTCTGAGAGTCCGATCGCCGTGGACCTAAGAAGTACCACAGCTCCCAGACAATCAGCGCCAGACCAACGATTACGACGGTGGTGTCAACAAACGTCACGTGTTGTCGTACTCGTAGTACTCCACTCCCAGATGGGTGATCTGATCTTCGCCCATAATCCAGCGGAGCGTGTTCTTGAACTTGGTCTGCTGAATGAACAGGTCGTTCTCGGGTATCAATCCCGCCGCGGCCATGGGGCTCTTGTAGTAGAACGATAGCCACTCCTGAATTCCTGTCATCCCCGCGCGTTGTGCGAGATCCATGAACAAGGTCAAGTCATGCACCAGCGGCGCGGCTAGAATGGAATCCCTGCACAGGAAGTCGATCTTGATCTGCATCGGATATCCCAGCCACCCAAACAGATCGATGTTGTCCCACCCTTCCTTGTTGTCTCGGCGTGGCGGGTATAGTTGATCCGAACCTTATGATACAGATTCTTGTAGAGCTC
>CAYTDU010000222.1:0-8025 GCA_964436395.1 uncultured Gemmatimonadaceae bacterium
TGATCTTCACGATGCTCTATGACGGCACTGACGTGCAGCCGCTGACGTCAGGAAGAGCACTCTTCATTAGCACTAACAACCCATTGCGCATTTTGGGCGGTCCGGATGACGGCTCGGATGGCGGCAATTTGGATTGGTCGCATGACGGGATGTGGCTCGTCTTCTCGGCGATGGACAACACCGGACAAAGAGACATTTACCGTATCAGCAGATACGGGAATCAGTTGACCCGACTCACTAACACAGCTGACGGAGACGACAGCCCCAAATGGTCGCCGACCGGGAATGAGATCATGTTTGGCAGGGATCTCGGTTGCAACTACGATCTCTGGGTAATGGATGCCGACGGTGGGAATCCTCACCAAGTGACAAACGAGGGCGTGTGCGATTACCAACTGTGGCTCCTTGGCGCAGACTGGTCTCCCGATGGCCAGCAAATTGTGTTCACCGGTTTCGAGAGCCCTGGCAACAACCTGGGCATTTACGTGGTATCACGTTTGACTACCGCGGCGACTTATCTGGATGACAGAGTCGGTCCGTTGCGCGGTGCGGGGGCTGGTCCGTTCGAGCTGGTGGACTTCCAGCCGAGTTGGAGGCCGTAAGAAGGGGGGCCGATTTTAGATTGCAGATCGAGACGAGTTAAGATTTCAGGTTGGCGGTGGTGCACCTCTCGGTGCACCAGGTGCAAGCTGTTGCCACAAATCTGCACTCTGCATTCGTCTCGATCTGCAATCGCAATCCCCCGCCCCTCTGCCACAGCATTCGTAGTATATTCCCAACACATTAAACCCATAAACCGCCTTAAAGCGCCCAGTACCCAGAGGCACATTATCTGCTCAGGTATTGGTGGTCGTATTTTGGGAAGACCAGACCGATTTGAAACTGTGACAGGTTGACCCCATGCATTCTTTTTATCGCCGTTTGAGACTTGCCGCGCCGCTAGCTCTAGTGGCTGCCATCCTAACCACGAGCTGTCAGGACGATCCATCAGGCCCCGGGTATCAGCCGGGGTTTCTGGCATTGGCACCGAGTTTCGAAAGCAGCGCATCCGGACTGGTGGACGTCGACCGTATCCACATCCACCTGGTCAGAGACGAGGACGGGACGGTTGCGGTAGATACTGTTGTCGCACTCAACACCGATTCCGGCACGGTCGATCTCAGTTTCAGTGTGCTGGTTTCTTCTTCTAGCGAGACGTTTACGCTGACACTCGAATGTCTATGCCCCACGGGCGAGGTGGTGTTCAGCGCCGGTCCGATGACCGTCACTGCTTCGACATCGGGCGCAGGCGACGTCGTTGCAGAGGAGGTTCCCCTCGATTACGTGGGGCCGGGGCACAACGCGGCTGACGTGCAGATCGTCACAACCGATGTGGTGGTTGATTTCGGTGAGCCAGCTTCACTCGTTGCCGAGGCACTCGACAGCTCTGGTGCTGCGATCGAGGGCACTCCAATAGAATGGATCTCTCACGACACAGACCGGGCTGTCATACCCGACCGAAGTGTAGGCGAAGTTGTGGGAGGCGTCGAGCGTGGCTGGGCACATGTCGAGGCGAGGCTGATCACTGGGCAATCAGACACCATCGATGTGATGGTGGAGCCCGTGCCGAGCGAGATCGTTGTGGCATCGGGCAACAACCAAGTCGGGGTTGTGAACGCAACTCTGCCCGATTCCATCGCAGTTCAGGTCAACGCTGTAGACGGACCTATGCAGGGAGTAACGGTCGAATTCACCACCGCTGGTGGCGGGTCATTCACCCAAACCTCGGCCACGACGAACGCCGACGGTTATGCATGGACATGGTGGACACTGGGTGAAGGTCCCGGTATGCAAACGGCGACTGCGACAGTCTCCGGCGTTTCCGGTTTGCAAGCCATAATCACTGCCGACGCAGCCAGTCAGTCAGGCGGAATCAACTGGATCAGCGAAACGAACGGTAACTGGAGCGATCCGACCAGGTGGGACCTGGACAGGGTGCCGAACCCTCTGGATACGGTCTATATCACGCTGTTGGGCGACTACGGCGTGTTCTTGGACGTGAACGCAACCGTGGCATCACTGGTGCTCGATGCAACGCTCAACGTGATGACGGGGCAGGCGCTCACGATCGATAGCTCAGCAGCGATCGGTACGAACGGTTATCTCACTCTTGATAATGGAGCAACACTGAACGGCACGGGCGCAGTTCTCGTGGACGGTGCCATACGATGGGATGGCGCCACCATCAGCGGCTCCGGCACACTGACGATCAATCCTGATGCCTGGCTCACGCTATCGTCGATGTCGGAACGAGTACTCGATGGCAAGACGATCTACAACCATGGCACACTTCAGTGGAGCGACGGAGACATTGTCTTCACTGACGGTGCACTAATCCACAACTATGGCGCTTTCAACAGCTCGGCAGACGCGACAATACAATGGGACTCTCTCGGCGGATGCCCTCACTTCGTCAACCTCGGTTCGTGGATTCACTCGGGGACGGGCACAACTGATATCGGGGTTGAGACTGTTTTCCAAGCCGGCGGCGCACTTCTGCACACAAACGGTACGCTCAGGATCAGTGAGGCAATAGAACTCCAGGACAACTCGGAGATCGCGGTCGACGGCGCTGCGGGCGCACCGTACCCGGTGCTCGCGTTCAACACCACACGCGCCAACTATGTGAGGGGCGACGCACGGCTGGTTGTCGGCGTTAACGGGACAGCGCGCGTTGAAGGTGGCGATCTGTTGATCATAGGTACCTACGATCAGACCGCACCGGGGTCGCTAACGGAGATTGCCGGGGGTCAGTTCTCTCCCAACGGAACCGTCTTGGTTTCCATGCTCGAATTGACCAGCGGCGACATCGAGGGAGGTATAGCGATTACCGCGCTCGACTCCATGTATTTGACCGGTGGAAGCTTCGATGCCCCGTTGGTGGTGGAGGACACGGCAGTTGTCGTGATCGATGGCACCGTAAACATGGGCAACGATATCGACAACCGCGGTACCATTGCTTGGGTCTCAGGCGCAACAACGTGGTCGGGCCGAGGCATAACCAACCAGGAAGGCGGTCTCTTCCTCGTCGACCTAGCAACCGATGCACAGGTCGACGACATCAACATCTACAACTACGGTTCCTTCGCAAAAACCGGCAGCGGAACACTGACGCTCACTGGGCCCACACAGTACGAGCGATTTGGGGGCATAATCGAGAATTTCGGGACTCTCGACATGCAATCGGGCGCCATCGCGATCGACAATTACTTCTTCCATTACGATGGGGCGATCCTGCAGGGCACGGGGACGCTCGACTTCACCAACTTCGAGCTTTTTTCCCTTTCCGGCTACTTCGAGTTGTCCGGAGATGTCATGCCTGGCACCTCACCAGGCGTTATCCATTTCGTCGACAGCCTGCCGCAGGACACGGCATCCGTATTCCACATCGAGCTCGACGGGCCGGTAGCCGGAACCGGATACGATCAGATCGACATCGCCGGCCATGCGACGTTCAATGGTGATCTGGCCATCACGACAGGCTTCACTCCCGCCGTGGGCGACACGTTCACGGTGATCACGTTCGAGAGCAGAACCGGTGGCTTCCGCAACATCACGGGGATGGACCTCGGCGGCGGATTGGTGCTGGACACCGTATGGGAAGCAAACTCCTTGAGTCTCGTCGCGAATGCCGGTGCGATGCCTACCGTCTATTGGACCAACAATGCGGGCGGCAATTGGAGTGAGCCCACTAACTGGAGCACTGGTTCCGTACCGGGTACCGGCGACAGTGTCGTGATAGATCTCGGTGGCGATTACACGGTGACCGTCGATCAGGATGTCACTATTGAGTACCTGACGTTCAGTGGAGGCGCTACAGGTATTCAGCGCCTCAACATAACCGACCAACAGCTGACTATTGGCAGCTTTGCCACCTTCGGTCAGAACGTTGTGGCTGAGATGCTCGGTACGGCAATGCTCAACGGCGCCTGCTCGATCGACATCAATGCCACACTCGACTGGCAGGGCGGAACAATAAACAACACAGGAGTCAATACCGTCTACGGTCAGCTGCTCATCCGCGGTGCGGGCATCAAGACGCTGGGCAACGGCACTACTATCGAAAACGCGGGCACCGTGACATGGTCGACGGGCAACTTCTCCCTATTCAGCGGCGCGACATTCAACAACCAGATGGGCGCCATTTTCAATGTGGAGGGTGACAACACAATAACCGGTGACGGTACTGGCGCTATCAACAACGCTGGCACCATCTGGAAGCTCAACGGAACGGGCACGACCAGGATCATGAGCACGGCTCTCAACAATGCGGGAGACGTGAGCGTGACCAGCGGCGGCTCGCTGAGTCTAATGGGCGGTGGAACACACACCGGCACTTTCAGCCACACGACTGGCAGCTTTGTCGACTTCGAAGGCGGAACTCATATCGTCGACACTAGCCTCGTCAGCAACGGTGGTACGGTTCGTTTCGCCGGAGGTACGACAACCGTGAACGGCACCTACACGTACCCCGAGATCGTGGCATTCGGTAACGTGAACTTCAACGGGCCAGTAAATGTCAGTGACAGTGTGCTCATCCAGAGTGCAAACGCCGAAGTCTACTTCAACTCACCATCAGAAGTGCAGATCCCGTTCGCCCGAGTGTATGGCTCGATATTCGGCTCGGCGGACGTTGCGATCACGGACTCGCTGAGATGGACGGCAGGTGAAATCGGCACAACCGGCACATTCTCGGTAGAGTCCGGTGCGGAATTCAGAATGGAAGGCGCTCCCGCGAGGAACGATCACGCACTCACCAACGGAGTCACTCTATCGGTGGCCGGCTCAGTTTTCTTCTCGATAGCCAACTTGTCCATCGATGCAACCAGCATTGTAGACATCCAACCCGGTGGTGTCTTCAACATCACCGGACTCGATGACACCATCAGCGGCCCAGGCAGTATTTCCAACTTCGGTTCGTTGTTTAAGTGGTTTGATGCAGGATCCGTGACCATAGGCGCGGACGTAGTGAACAACGCGTCGCTCGAGATCCAGACGGGCACACTCATGTTGACGGGCGACTTCACTCATTCAGACGGAGCCGTCATCCAGGGTGGGGGAACGCTCACACTGACAGGAGCCACGATCAGCGGGTTTGAGGGTGACGTGAATCCCGGGACATCGCCGGGATTGCTGACCATAATTGGCGATCTGCCGCAGGGTACGGCGTCGCAAATCAACATCGAGGTGGACGGCACGGCCCCGGGCACCGAATACGATCGGCTCGACATCTCCGGCGCTGCGACGTTTGGTGGAGTACTGAACATCGTCACGAGTACTTCACCGGTTTTGGGCGATACGTTCACGGTCGTTGGGTTTGGCTACAGGACCAGTGGATTCAGCGGCGTAGCAGGTCTGGATCTCGGCGGCGGGCTGCAGTACAACATGGTTTGGAGCGACACTACTCTAACGTTGGCCGTGGCAGAAGCCACACCCTCCCCTCCCGGCACCGACGCGGAGTGGCTCGGCACCACGAGCGCCGACTGGGCTGAACCAACCAACTGGAGCTCGGGGCTCGTTCCGGACGACACCACTGACGTGTATGTGCAATCCGGCACTCCAAACGATCCGACTATCAACGCGAGTACAACTATTGACACTGTAATTGTCGCCTCCGGGGCAACATTGTCGGTCGGCACGGGAGTAACCCTAACAGTCAACGGCGATGTGGATGGCGGTGCGACGATCGTCGGCGACGGTTTGGTACGAGTGGTCGGTGCGGGCGCAACGATCAGCGGTACGTTGCCAAACCTCGAAGTGACAGCCGACGCAACGATCTCCGACGGTGCTGTTGTGACAGGGTCGCTTGCGGCCAACGGATCCGGGACAGTGCTTCAACTTGGTGGCGCCCTTTCCGTTGGCGGTGACCTCACCATGTATAACGGCCAGGTCGACCTCAACGGAAACCGCGCAGACGTCGCGGGCAACGTCTCGGCTAGCGCGACCGGAGCCTCGGTGATCATGGATCAGCCTGGGGATACTCTGTGGGTAGCCGGCAACGCGAGCTTCGGAGGTGGGACCACAGCACTGAGTGACGGCGTGATTCTTCTCGGCGGCGATTTCAGCCAGGTGGCGTCAATCGGCGCATTCCAGGCATCCGGAACTCACAAGGTAGTCTTTCAGGGGACCGGCGGATCTCAAGCGGTCAGTATGACGAGCCCGTATGCAAACGATTCGCATTTCCAGGACGTCGAAGTCACCAACCCGGATGGAATCACGCTTGCGACCAACGCGTTTGTCAGCGGTGTTCTCACGACCGCTGGTACGGCACCCATCGATGGTGCAAGCCAGACGCTCACTAACGTAGGCGATCTCACCGTCGGCGGAGACCTCACATTGGGCGGACTGGTGGTGGCGAACGGGCTCTCGGTGGCGGGGTCATATTCCGTCACGACCACGACATTCAACGGAACCGACCAG
Organism: uncultured Gemmatimonadaceae bacterium; assembly: GCA_964436395.1. GTDB lineage: Bacteria > Gemmatimonadota > Gemmatimonadetes > Gemmatimonadales > GWC2-71-9 > JBDGYW01. The sequence goes on from CAYTDU010000222.1 coordinate 6,460, forward strand.
ACGATTCCAGCGGCTCTGCCGTACCAGAACCTGACTATTTCAGGTACTGGGGCAACATACGGTGGAACGTCGATACCCGGAGAGCTGCTACTCAATGTCGCAAACGCCGGCTTGACTCTCATGAGCGACCTCACCGTAGGCGGTTCGGTCACCTTGAACCAGAGCGGCACCAGCCTCGTACTCGGTGGGCTGACTGAGGTTGCCGGCAACCTGTACTCCATGTTCGGGAATATCGATCTCAACGGCAACCGTTTGAACGTCACCACCAATGTATCGATCAACGGCGCCGGTGGTTCAATCACTATGGACCAGGTCAGCGACACACTAGCAGTTCAGGGCAACGCGACGTTCGGCGGATCGACTAGTGCGCTGAGTGCCGGAGTGATCTTGTTGAGCGGCGACTTCAGCCAGGTGGCGTCTACCGGAGCATTTCAAGCATCCGGAACACACAAGCTAGTATTTCAGGGAACGGGAGGATCTCAATCTGCGAGCATGGCAAGCCCTGCTTCTTACTACTGCCACTTCCAGGACGTTGAGATCACGAACCCTGACGGGCTGACCGTTTCCAGTAATCTGTTGGCATTGGGTCAACTCGTAGTACCCAACACTGTAACGCCCGTATTCACTGGCGTGGGCGCTACACTGACGGTCGCCGGGTTGGATGTCGACGGTGTCACCTTCGACAACACTCCACTGGTCTCGAGCGGCGGTACGATCGCGCGGTTTGATAACGTGACGTTCGAGGACTTCGCAGTTGATGCCACGCAGCTCACCATCAACCACCCCGGTGCCGACACCACCTTCACCTTCGACAATGCAGTCTTCACAACCGAGCCTACGGGCGGCGGCTTCTACGTCAGCGCGAACGACAACGCAGCAGACGCGAACACGCTGACAATCGCGCTCCCGAATTCGTCGCCTTCAGACGGCTCGGCGTACGACGAGGAGTTGAATGGTGCGATCATTGACTGGTTCGGTGGTGCTCCACAGGGGAACAGCTGGACCGGCGGCGCGGGTGACGGGTTGTGGAGTTCGGCGGGTAATTGGAACCTAGGCCGAATTCCCAACACGACTGACACCGTCTACATCACATTGGACGGCACCTATACCGTCATTGTCGATCAGACAACCACCGTGTACGCGTTGGAAGTTGGAGGTACAACCGGGGAACAGATACTGAGCTTGTCCAATGAGACACTAACAGTAGATAGTTCGGTTGTTATCGGTTCGTTTGGTGCTATTGAAATGTTGGGTGCCATGCTGAACGGTACAGGTACGCTCAACATATCCGGTGGCTCACTATCCTCGATCAATAACTCTTCCGTAGATATTCCGATCACGAACAACGGCACATTGGTGGCGACCTCCAACACCAGCTTCAATGCGACTCCAACAGCCTACACGTCCGGCGCTGGCTCTGTGTTGCGTGTTGACGGTACCGCTGCTGCATCGGGTAATCTGACGATCGCAAACGGGTTTACCAACAACGGTACGATTGAGCTGACGAACACGTATACGTCCTCACGTAACGTAACGCTGACCGTCTCGAGCGGCACGTTGGTCAAT
>CAYTDU010000223.1:0-8017 GCA_964436395.1 uncultured Gemmatimonadaceae bacterium
CCTTTGCGTTGCCATGGTCTTTTCTGGAACGCTCATGGGTGGAGGATTCCTTTAGTCAGTTCGGCCACGTTCAGCACCAGCGCTAGCCGGCCACCTCCGAGTTGGGCCACGCCGGCCATCTTGTCAGCATTGGGCAGGACCTCCTTCAGGTCCGTCACCACTACCTGGCGGTGACCGAGCACACGGTCAACCAGCAGGCAGAACGTGCTTTCTTTCGAGTGTACCAGGACGGCCGTTTCCTTCGTCCTTCCGGATGTACTGGCCGACGGCAGGTCCAAGATCTCGCTGAGCCGAATGGCGTCGTAGACGTTCTCCCGAATCGTCACGGCTCGCCGGCCGTGTACCGATCGAAAATCCATCGGCGAGATTTCGGCGATTTCCCTGAGATTGTCGAATGGGATGACGAACCGCTCGTCGTTCTCAGACACCATCAGCCCGTCAATGACCAGCGTGGCTTGGCGGATGGGGATATCCAGCCGCAAAGTGGTTCCTACGCCGACTTGCGATTCGACCGTCACCTGGCCGTCATGTTCTGCCAGCGTGGTTCGTACAACGTCCATACCCACGCCGCGGCCCGACACGTCCGACACCTTCTCGGCCGTGGAGAATCCGGGATGGAAGATCAGGTTCAGAGCTTCTTGGTCCGACAGGGCATCGGAATCCGACCGCGAAATTACTCCCTTCTCAATGGCCTTCTGGCGGAGCCGATTCGGATCGATCCCCCGACCGTCGTCTTGGACCGAAATTCGGACGTGGTTCTTCGTCAGCCGGGCGCTCAGCCGAAGATTGCCCGTTTCGCTGACACCCCGCGCGCGACGCTCGTCCGGTGTTTCGATGCCGTGGTCCACCACGTTGCGGATCAGATGTGTCAGCGGCGCATCAAGGTCTTCTGCCAGGGTCTTGTCTATTTCCGTGTCTTCCCCCGACAGATGCACGGTGACCTGCTTGCCGAGATTCGAGGCCAGAGTTCGGGCCATGCGAGGGAACTTGGAGAACAATCCGGAGATGGATACGCGCCGCAAGGCCATCACCCCTTGTTGCAGCACCGTCGATTCGACTTGCAGTTCGCTGTTGATTTGGCGGATCTCGTCCACCAGGTCGACCAGTTGGTCGGTCTCGGCCATCCGCGAATGCACGTCTTTATACAGTTCCGAAGTGATGAACAGCCGTGATACGTGTTCTAGGAATTCGTCCAGGCGTTCTTCTTTCACTCGCACGAAGCGAGACTTGACGGACTGTTGCTTCGAAGATGCTGCCGGCCTCCGCGGTGGTTCCTCGCTACTCGCCGGTGGCTTCTCTTTAGGTTCAGCGGCAGTTGGGCCCTTGAGTTTCTCCAACTGGGGCCACAACTGTTCCCAAATCACCGACAACAGATTCTCATCGAGGTCAATCGGGCTGTCGAGAATCATCCGCAGGTCATTCGCAGCGTTACCGAAACACTCCGCCAAGTCTAACTCGCCAGCTTCCTGGGCCTGGCCCGCCAGTGCTAGAATGCTCGCCAATAAGGCCGATTCCGTTTGCTCTTCATGACGACCGTCCTCGAAGGCCAGAAAGGCCTTGGCAATCGCCGTGACCAGATCGCTCACGTCGCGATCACCGCAAACACAGTGGGATTCGGCGAAGTTCGCCGGGGTTGCCCCGATCGGCTCTTCGGCCGATTCGCCTTCTGATGAAGCCGTCTTGCCAGAAATGTAATCCATCACCAGCACTCGCACCGTGTTGCTCCAGTCTTCCGGCTCCGCTTTCTTGCCGGTCGAAGCAGACTCGGCCAATGTGAGGAGTTCCTCACAGAGCACTTCGTCCGGCGCCTTCTTCGCCGGCGAGGTGAGGGCGATGTCCCGGATCCGCTTCAGAAGCTGCTCTTGTCGCGGGGCGAGTTCCGCGTCGATGTGGCCTGCTGCCACGTCTCGTAGCATTCCATCCAGCAGGTCGAACCCGTCGACAATGCCTCGCTCAAGATCCTCCTTCAGCGAGATCGCCCCGTCGCGGACCGCACCCAGAGTGTTTTCCAACGCATGCGAGAAGTCCCGGATAGCGTCCAGCTCAAGGAAGGCCGCGCAGCCCTTCATCGAATGGATCGCTCGGAAAACGGCGTGGATCGGCTCGGACTTCGTGGAGTCCACCCGATATGACTCCAGTTGCTCAGGCAGGCCCACGAGTGAGTCGAGCGCTTCTTCGACGAAGTCTTCCAGAGCCTCTCGATTGACAGCCGTAGCGGTGTCCATGGAACTCATCCTTGAATCTCCCTTAGGCCGGCGCTCGGCGCGGAAGTCGTCGTGTCAAGTCCTGTCAATTGGTCGGTTTGCACGGAGCCGGCTTTCCGGCTCCGTTTCTCTTGCGAGAGATACTCCAGAGTGTCCCACCACCGGTCGATTTTCCAAAAAGTCCGTTCGATCACTTTCAGGAGCGGCTTGAGGTCTGTGATTGGCTTGAAGACGCAGAACTCCGCTCCCCAACGAAACGACTGAAGTACCGTCTGCATGGTCACCATGCCGGTGAGCATGATGACCTGGGTTCCACCGTAGTGGGCCTGTATCTGTCGAAGCAACTCCAGACCATTGACGTGTGGCATGTCAATGTCGAGCAATACCAATCGCTGATGCGAGCGGTTGAGTTCCTCCAGCGCCCGCCTTGGGTCATTCAGGCTGGTCACCTCGTAGCCCAACCCCTTCAGACGCTCGGCAATCAGCCGGGTGATCTGCGGATCGTCGTCGACATGCAGAATGGTTCGCTTGTAGTCCATGGCAATGATTCGCTCCGATCGTGTCGTATTGCACTTGACCGAATGGCTGGTTGGCAGGGCTGTGGGCGGAGTGCCATGAACAATAGTAGGTTGCGAAATCGCTACGTGTCGCAAAAAAAGTAGCCGTCCAATGAGGTAACGGCTGGTATGGATAACAACAAAAGGGGCGGATGTTGCTCTGTTGTCTGACGACAGAACCCCATCCGCCCCAGCAGAGAGGAGAGAGTCACACGTTTCCATGGCTGCCACGGGCCTGACGGGAGGACGTGTCAGGCCCACTTGCGGCCATAGGAATCAACTCAACAGATCACACGGTCGTCAGTTCTTCGGTAGCACGGTCGGCCGACGGCGTGCCTCGCTGTCCGGACCCGCTATTGTCCGTCCGGAATCGGGACACCAGGTCGCGCAGGGCACTAGCTTGAGCGCCAAGCTCCTCGCTAGAGGAGGCCATCTCTTCGCTGCCGACGGCGGACTGTTCTGTCACCTGGGCGATACCTTGAATGGCTTCGGCTAGGGACGTCAATTCGATTTCATCCCGAAACTGCCGCTCGATGATCTTCTTCAGCGAGCGGACCACGCTCGGGTCGTCGTCCACCAAGAGCAGTTTCGTCGTTTTCGTTAGAGCGATTGTCATGCATATACTTTTCTTCTTGTGGCGTGTCATGTTTGTGCGGTCACGATCAATCGTTGCTGCCAGTTCAGGCCTCAGGGGACCCGTGACCGCATGGCCAGAACCGTTTCTCACTCGTGGGGGCAACAGCCATTCATATCAAACGTCACAGCAGTCCACAATTACCTCACGCCTGCGTCACGTCCCCCAAGACATCCAAGAGCGTCGACGAGAGTTCCTCCCACTTGGGCTTCGAGATTTGGGCAGTCGCTCCCACCTGCCTTCCTTTCTTCTCGTTGTCCTTTGACACGAGTGAGGAGAACAGGATCACGGGCAGATCCTTGAGGACCTGGTGTTCCCGAATCTTCTTGGTGAGACTGAAGCCATCCATACGAGGCATCTCAACATCCGTGATGATCGCCGACAGCGATTGGCGGATTGAATCGGGCGTGTTCTGTCGGGCAATCTCTTGCAGATAGTCCCACGCCTCTTGACCATCAGAGAAGATTCTTACATCTTCGTACCCAGCTTGTCCCAGCGCGGCTTCCATCATGCGGCGAATTAGAGCCGAGTCGTCCGCGAAAACCAGTGGACACTGAGTGGCCCCCTTAGTCGCCTCCACCGTCGAGTCCACGGGCAACTGCGTGCCGCCACTGAGATCTAATTCCGCAGCAATGGACTCGAAATCCAACAGCGTGATGATTCTACCTTCAAGATGCACGACCCCTGTCACGGAGACATCCTTGCCCAAACCCTGCGGTACCGGGAGAATGTCGTTCCAGGACACACGATGTACCCGGTCGACGGCCTCCACTCGAAAAGCAATCACTTGGTTGTTGAATTCCAGCAGCAACTGCCTCTCGTCGGTTGGCACGTCTCTTTGCGTCGTTCCCCAGAGGTACTTTTGAAGATCGACGGCGGGCACTACCTCGTTACGAATCCGTATCACGCCGTCCACCGACTCAGGAAATCGCGGCAGAAACGTCGTGAGTTCGACCGTATGAACCTGGCGGACCTTGGCGACGTTGACGCCGCAGTGTTGTTCTCCGACCCGAAAGACGAGGATCTCCACTTCGTTGGTGCCTGCGTCGAGAAGAATTCCATGGGAAGCGGTGGACGACATCGAGGCTGAAGGCATAGTCGAAGTTGCTGTTGCCATGGTTCGTATCCTGGTTTCCTCAGCGTGCTGTTCTGCGACCGGTGGGTTGCCTCGTCCCGGTAACTCCAACTCACGGGTGGAACGGACGAATCGGTCGATCTATTTGCACTTCCTAAATCACGACGACAATCCTCCGAGCCATCTCCACCTCAACAGACCAATCCTGCAACGAGAAGCGAATCACCCGCCCTTTGTCGCCCCCAAGGTGCTTAGCCACAACTCGGATCTTCTGCTGCTCAAGATGATTCAGTGCGGCTTCGCAGTTTCGCGTGCCAACCGTGTCTGTGTTCTTGCCGAACATGATCGCCCCTCCAGCTAGCTTGGCTCTCAGTGAATAGGGATTGGCTCCTCTTTCGAGCAGACGATTCTTCAATTCCAAGACTGCCGTGTCAACGAATTTCCCCGGCGCTGCCACTTTTCCTTGGGAGTCGGGAAGCACGACGTGGGCCAATCCTCCGTTGCCAGATCGCTCGTCCCACACTGCAATGCCAACGCAGGAACCGAGCAGAGTCTCCAGGACGTCCGGGGGTTCTCCAAACTTGAGTCCGGCCATTGGGACTCGGATTGTCGTTCTGGATTCGACTACAGTCATACTCATCACGTCTGGCGGATGTCAGGAGCTGTCCACAGACAATAGTCTCCGGCACCTGTTCCGGCCTGCGAATGTGCTCATGAGATCAATATCAGGAATGTAGCGTACCCGCCAGGGCCTCGCGCCACCGTAGCAGCCGCTCTTGCGCGTCCACGACGAGCTTGATCAGTTGCATCTGATCGAGCGGCTTGAGCAGGTAGTCGGTGGCTCCCAACTCCAAGGCGTCGGAGAGCGCGGCCAGGGTCGAATGGCCGGTCATAAAAAGCACCTGCGTGCAGGGGTTTCTACGCTTGGCGCACCGGAGCAATTCGAGACCATTTACGCCGGGCATTTCCAGATCGGTGATGAGGATATCGACTATCTGCGCCTCGATCTGTGTTCGCGCCTCTTTTGGATCGGTAAGGGACGTCAATTCGATTTCATCCTCAAACTGCCGCTCGATGATCTTGTTCAGCAAGCGGACCATGCTCGGGTCGTCGTCCACCAAAAGCAGTGTCGTCGTCTTCTTCAGAGCGATTGGCATGGATATTCCTTTTTCGTGTTGGGGTATCGCGGTTATGCCGTCACGATTAGGTGTCGCAGCCAGCAGGAGTGTTCATGGCAGTAGCGGTGCGCCCCAAGAACTCTGTAATCGTGCCAAACAGCTTTGCCCGATCAATAGGCTTGGTCGCGTATCCGTCGCAGCCAGCGGAGTAGCATTTCTCGTCATCGCCGGCCATGGCATTGGCCGTGAGGGCTATGATTGAGCCCGTGTAGTTGGCATCCCGGAGCTTCTTGGTGGCTGTGTAGCCATCCATGACCGGCATTTGCATATCCATTAGGATTACGTCGAACGGTTCGCCCGTTTCTCGCGCCGCCAGTGCCTTGTCGTGGGCGAACAGGCCGTTTTCGGCCAGCGTGACTTCCGCCCCGGCCTTCTTCAAAACGAAGGAGATCAGTCGTTGATTGTCGGGCCCATCCTCGGCCAGGAGAATGCGGCAGTCGAGCTTGACTTCCGTGGCGGCGGACGCCTCGGCTTTCGGCCTGGTGTTGGTTATGACTTCCGTGACGTTTCCCAAGATGGGCGTACTGTCAAGCGGACCGGTCTCGATGGTCACACTGAACGTGCTCCCTTTACCCGGAGTACTGGTGATTGTGATGTCGCCGCCAAGGACTTCCGCAAGCCGCTTGCTGATGGTCAATCCCAGGCCTGTTCCACCGAACTTCCGGGCGGTGGAGGAGTCGGCTTGTGTGAATGGCTGGAAGAGTTTGGAGGTTTGTTCCGGTGTCATTCCGACGCCCGTATCAACCACATCGAATCTCAGGCAGGGTTGTCGTGTGGTGCTTTGCACAAGCTGAACAACCATACGAACACGTCCTGTTTCAGTAAACTTGATTGCGTTACCAACCAGATTGATCAGTATCTGACGCATCCGAGTAGGATCGCAGAGGATGGTTTCGGGGATTCCGCCAACGTACTCAATTTCCAGTGGAAGGCCTTTCGCCTCGGCGCGGACCCGCATTAAGGACGCGACATCGGCGACAACCTTGCTGGGTGAGCAGGTGATGCGTTCCACTTCCAGTTTCCCGGCCTCGATTTTGGAAAGGTCGAGGATATCGTTGATCAGCTTTAGCAAGTACTCACCATTTCGCTTAATTGTATTGGCAGCCGCGAGATTCTCTTCTCCTTCCACGTTCCCCAAAAGCACATCCGAGAATCCCAGTATAGCCGTCATGGGCGTGCGAATCTCGTGGCTCATATTGGCGAGAAACTCACTCTTGGCCTGGTTGGCGGCTTCGACGGCTTGATTGAGTTCCTCAAGAACCAAGTTATTGCTCTTTAGTGCGGCGGCGTAGTCCTGGACCTCTTGCTCGGACCGTTTGCGTGCGATGGCCCCACTCAGCGTCTCTGCAATCCCGTCGAGGAGGAGACGTTCTTCTTTCATAAAGGGGCCGTCATCCGACTCGGGGCACTCGTTGAGGTAGTACACCTCTACGGAACCGCATCGCTCGCCGTCGATGATGATGTCGCTGACCTGCTTCCACTCGGTTTCTTCAAACGGCTCTACGACGAACTGTTTGCCTTCAAACGTGACCTTTCCTCGCGTAATCTCGGGGTAATGCCAGCCGTGAGGAATCAGCGCGGCCACAGTGAGGAAGATTTCCTCCAACGTGTCTCGTTCGAGGATGGACCTGGACACCTCGTAAATGCATGTCTGTTCCTTGATTCGTTCCTTCATGTCGTGGAGCAGTCTCGCTCGTTCCTCCTCTGCCCGTTTGCGCTCGGTCAGATCTCGCCAAAGGCAATGGAGTATCGTTCTTCCCTGATATGGAATTGGAGTGAGCGAGACCTCCACGGGAAAGTCTTCGCCGTCTGCCTTTCGGTGCATCCATTCGAATCGGTGAAATCCCTTCTCAAATGCAGCCTTCATCATCTCGCCGGCCTTTTGAAACGAACTGTGTCCATCGGGCTGCTCCGGTGGCGAAAGCTCCGAAGGATGAGTCATCAGAAACTCATCGCGGCTGGCGTACCCGAGCATTTGTGCGGTGGCATCATTGCAGTCCACAAACCTCTGGGCGTCGATCAACAAAATGGCGTCATCCGCGGCGTACAGGACATCCATGAATCGCTGCTCACTCTCCCGCAGTGTCTCTTCGGCCCGTCTGCGTTCGGTGACGTCCAGGGCGAGGCAGACTATTCCCCGAATCTCGCCCTGCTCATCCCGCATGACCGACCCCGAGAGGAGCACGGGGATTGGGCTGCCACTCTTGGCCAGAAGTGATTTCTCAACATCACTGACCGAGCCTTCCTTCACCAGACGGCGTAGCACGGTTCGGTTGACAGGCAGAGCATGGTTGGTCAGAATAACCTGGGCGGTGTCTTCTTCTTCTTCTTCTTCTTCTTCTTCTTCTTCTTCTTCTTCTTCTTCTTCT